>CAYOVG010000114.1:0-18281 GCA_964407285.1 uncultured Syntrophobacteraceae bacterium | reverse complement strand
AAGTGTAACCTAGAAATCGGCCGACACGGTAACGGTTCTTTTGAAAATCACCTTAAACATATGGAAGATAAGATCTCGAAAGAGACCGGCTGCTATATCTCCATCTTGGATAACAACGCCAAACGATTAGCCGGCGCGATAAGGGGACACCGGGGTATTGAGAATAAAGCTTAAATGTTGCTCGAAATTGCGGAACATCTCTGTGAAGCCAGGAATACCGGGGCTTCGGAGACGGTATCCTTTGTAAGAGCCTCAGAATGCGGGGTTTTCCAAGGAATCCTGATGCAGTGAGGCTTTGCGGGGTCTAAATTCCACCAGAACGGGGTGGCAGGGCGGCAAGTCCGAAGAGTAAGTTCTATTATTCCAAAGTCTTACAGGTGTAGCTCTTGGAAAATAGAGCATTTTTAAAATCTTACGCCATTCCAGCTCCGTATATCCTAGCTACACAAGGCCCTCAGTCGATCTTGGCATTTTCGAGCTACATTTAAGTAAGGTGCACCGGGTGCTCGATATCGCCTTCCAGGAAGATAGCTTCCGTGTCCGGAAAGACAACGGTCCGGAAAACTTGGCAGTGCTGCGCCATATCTCGCTCAATCTCATCAAGCAGGAAAAGACCTGCAAGGTGAGGGTCAAAAACAAAAGACTCAAAGCCGGCTGGGACAGCCGCTACCTTGAGAAGATCCTTGGTGTCAAGCGAAATTAGATGCAACTGCCCTGTACATACCCGTTGACATATCGTACGTAATAGCGTACTCTAATACAGTGTATTAGTTCTGTCTCGCAAGAAAGGAATGCCATGGCAACAATTACGGCCAGTGAAGCCCGTTCCAAGCTGTACCGTCTGATCGATGAGGCCGCAGCTTCTCACGAACCCGTTCTCATTACCGGGAAACGCGCCAACGCAGTTCTCGTCTCCGAGGAAGACTGGAAGGCCATCCAGGAGACAGTCTACCTGCTCTCCATGCCCGGCATTCGAGAGTCGATCAGAGAGGGGCTGAATACTCCCGTTGAAGACTGCGCAAAGGACCTGGAGTGGTAGAGTGGGAACTGGTCTTCACAAGGCAAGCCCAGAAGGATGCAAAGAAACTCTCTTCCGCAGGATTACGATCCAAGGCGGAAACACTCCTGAACATCATTCGACGTAACCCTTACCAGAACCCTCCGCCTTACGAAAAACTCATCGGCGATTTGGCCGGGGCTGTCTCCCGGCGAATCAACATTCAACATCGTTTAATCTACCAGGTGCTTGAGGAACAGAGAGTGGTCAAGGTTATCAGGATGTGGACACACTACGAATGAGTAGGCCACAAACCTGCCACTTCAAAGACCGGCGCGATCCAATAGCCACACCGGCCTTGCAGCAAACAACCCTCAACCCCGCCCCATGGCCGCCGTCCAAGTTTGATTTGTCTCACCGCCGTCGCACCGGTCAAATCCGCACACTCCGGTATTTGCACATCACTCCCTCACGGTCGAGAGAACGCCCTTCAGTTCCTTTTCCATGCGGACCAGTTCCGCCTCCGCATCAAGGCGCTTTTTGCGGCCGTCCTGCTGAATCCTGATGGTTTCCTCGATGGTGGCGATGAGCGATGCGTTGGTCTTCTTGAGGGTGTCGATATCCACGATGCCGCGCTCCGTTTCCTTTGCAATATCGACGGAACTCTGCTTGAGCATCTCCATGTTCTTCGCCAGCAGATCGTTAGTCATATCGGACACCTGCCGTTGAAGCTCCGCCGCCCTTCGCCCCCTCGCGATGGACAGTGCGATGACGATCTGGTTCTTCCAAAGCGGTATGGTGTTGAGGATCGAACTCTGGATCTTCTCGACCAGTGTTTCATCGTTATTCTGGATGAGCCGGATCTGCGGGGCGGTCTGGATGGAGATGGTTTTGCTGAGCTTGAGGTCGTGGAGCTTCTTCTCGAAGCGGTTCACCAGTTGCAGAAAATCGTTGAGCTGCTGAGCATCGAACGGGTCTTGCGACCTCTCCGCCACGGCTCTCATCTCCGGAATGGTTTTTTCCCGGATCTCCCGAAGCTTCAACTCCCCGGCGGCAATAAGGAGGGAAAGTTCCCGAAAATAGTCGGTATTCACCTGGTAGAGCTTATCCAGCATCGTCACGTCTTTCAGGAGAGCCATCCTGGCCTTGTCCAGCTCATCCAGAATGCTGTCCACCTGCACCGACAGCTTTTCGTACCGGGCGAGAAAGGCTTTCGCTTCATCGAAGAATTTCCCGATGATAGGAATGGCGGCCAGGCCGCTCTTACGGTCCGAAAAGCCATCGACGTTCACTTCCTTCACCTTGAGCACCAGGTTCGTGAGGATGTCCCCCACGTAACCCGCATCCTTGGCTCGAACCTGCTCCAGGACATTATCGGCGAAAGACGCGATCTTCTTCTGCGTTTCGACCCCATAGAGAATAACGCTCTGCGAATCCTTGATGTCGATTCCCTGCATAAGACCGCGGGCTTTCTCCAGGTCCTGCGCCGTGAGTTGCGCATCGCCACCCGGCGACTGCTGTTCTCCCCTGGTTGTCAACGATGTGGCATCCATGGTTCAATCCTCCCCTTTTTTACGCGCTCCGTCTTCCGGATTATCCCGGCGCCGGGAGCGTGATCGCAATGCTAAACGGCAATAGTGACAGCAACGAAATTTACTACGTTCACTGAAACGACTGAATGATCCTCTCCATAACCCGAGCGTTCGGCATGGATATGACCTTGTTCACCGTGCCCGGTATTCCGACGACTTCGAGCACCGACGGATCGTTTTGCACGCCGATGAGACCGGTCCGGAAACCGTGCTTCTCCCAGGCGATCTTCTGAATCTCCTGATCCTGGAGCGCCTTAATGAGCCGTGTCGCCCTGTCGTTGAGAGCGATCAGCGGGTGAGCGCTCCAGATCGTCGGGACCGGGTACAGCACCCTTATCCGGTTCTTCACCGTGGGCCAGAGGTCTTTATGCTCGATGGAAAATTCGACGATCTGGTTCTCGTAGCCGGCGATGACGGGCCTGGCTCCAACGCCGGTCCTCAAGTACTGCTCGAACAGGTCCCCGGATGAATGCTCCAGGAACCCGAGCCTCGAAAAGAACAGCTTCAACCGAGGAAGAATGCTCTCTATCGATTCGTCGTCCACGACATCCCCATGGATCGTGTTCGCCACCAGCCCGGCGAACATGTTGCCGGAATTGGACTTCGTAGGGTCGGTGGAGATGATCGCCATAGTCCCGTAAAGCTCTCCGAGGCCGATGTCCGCCCACTTCTTCTTCTGGAGGATCATATCGATGAGCTTCGGGAATCCCGTAACGAAAAAGGACGAACCTTCCCTGGCCACCAGGTTTTCTTTCTCCAGAGCGTCGGCGACGATGTCCCAGGAATAGAGCACCATGGGCGAATTGAAAATCACCTCGCCGGCGGCAAGGGCATTCCCCGCGCGGTTCTTGTACAACTCCAGGGCCACCTGGCTGGAAGGCCACAGAAAATCGCGGTCCGCGGCGTCGCTCGTGACCATCTCGATGGAGCCCGCCTTGGAGTAGTCCAAAACGATGCCGTAACGGGACAGCAGGACATCCTTTACCACCTCGTCTTCGAGGAACCCGGCCTTTTCTCCTCCCACGAAGCCGCGCAGAGTCACCACCTCCGGTCTCCCCTGCTTTTGCATGTACGCCGCCAGACCGATTCCGATAACGGCGAGCATGACGAGTATTCCGGCTATCCTCCCTTTCATCTCACAGTCCTTCCATCTTGATGGTCTTTTCCAGGAGTTCCATCTCGGTATCGAGGTCGAAGACGTCGTCCTCGAACATCCTCGCATGCTGTCGCTCGAACAGATCCCTGATGGAATCGAGAATACCCTCGGCCCTTTGCAGTGTCCTCGCCACATTGGGATCATTGAGGTTTTGTCGTGATATCTCTATATAGCGGGCGACGATCTTTACGGCGGTATCCAGGTAGTAGGTGAAGAACTTCCTGGCCAGCCCGGCATCCTTCGGGTTCTTTTCAATGTTGGCGAGGATCTTGTCGCCGATATCGCAAATCGCCTCGACCTTGCGCCTCACCTCCTCGTTCCGTATCCGCCCTTCCAGGGAACGGATCTCCTTTATTCCCGCATACCCTTGGGAGAGCAACCTATCAAACGATTCCCGGTCGGCCACGCCCGCATCCGTAAGAAGGACCCGGCGGCGCGACCCGATGGAGTCGCCGATGAGCGACAGGCCGACAAACGCGGCGACCGTCACGGCCGCGGCTATCCACGGTCCCGCATCGAGGTAGAGATGGAAGAGGAGAAACACCAGTCCGCTGACTATGCCGCTCAGAATCGAACTCACAACACGGCCGGTCGCCATCAGTTGTATCCTTTCGCTTCCCGGAATGCCCGGATCAGATCTTTCCTGCCGTCGAATATCCGGCTTCGCGTCAGGTTGGCTATCTGTTCCAACTGCGTGACCGAGGCGTCTCCGAAGAGGATCGAGAAGACCGGTATGTCCCTGTCGCTCACGGCGTTCCAGGCCCTCATGAGGTCCTCGAAAGTCTTTCCCTGGTTCGATTTCCCGTCCGTCATTAGGATGACCGCCGGGATGCGACTGCCCGGGTCCTCGCGAGCCAGGATGGAAAGTCCCTGGATTACCGGGCTGTAAATGTCCGTTCCCCCATTGGGAGCGAGGTTCATCACCCGGTCGAGAATCCGCGGCAACTCGTCCTGAACTCTGCCCGTCGTGCTCCACACGCCCAAAGGCTGCCCGCTGAACGGGATGACGACGATTCTGTCGTCGGGGGAAGCTTGCAGGAAATACCGCCTCGCCAGGTCCTGGTCGAGGAGCATCTTCATGGCTTCCTTGAGTTCGGCTTCTCCCTTGCCCTGCATGCTCCCGGAAAAATCGAGGCAGAAGACGGTGAACGACGGCTTCCTCAGTTCCGACTGGTAGAGGTTCAACGCCTCCCGCACGACATCGGAAGCGGGGTATCTTATCGGGACGAGTATCTTTTCCGTATCGATTCCCCAATCGGGATTGAAAACGTCCTTGCTCACGTTCCCCGCAATGCCGCCGAAGCCGGTTCTTCTGCCCAGGTTCAGGACTTCCTCACGGATATCGGCGGAAAGCAGATATTCCTGGAGTTTCTTGAAGATTTCCTCCTTGGCGGGGTCTCCCCTGTTGACGTATCCCAGGGGAGAATCGGCGATCACGATACCGTCAACGGGATAGACCGCATAGAGCGGCTCCCGGCCGGATGCAGTGAGTTCCCGGTTCGCTTCGATGATCATGGCCTCGTAGTTGACCATGGAATCGTACTCGCTCTTGAGAAAGAGGTCCTTGAGCCACCCGGAACTGCCGGATGAGCGGTTCACTCCCGCGAGGAGTTTTTTCACCTGGGAGCGAAGTTCGGGTTTTTGAAGGTCATCGGCGGCGATCATCTCGGGATTTCCCAGGAGAGCATAGATGAAGCCCAGGTAGGCGCTCGTCCCGGAATTGGACTGCGTCGCGCTGGTCATGGCGAAATGAAGCTTCCCGGATTCGATCGCGGCCAGGATATCCGCGACTTTGACGTCCCTTCCGATAAACCCCAGGTCCCTCGCCAGGCTTTTCCTGATGCCGAAAACGACGGGCGTGGTCATAATGGAGCGCACATGCTTCACGACGTGATTCCTGTCGCCCAGGCTGATCCAGAGAGAGCCGGCGGGCCATACGGCGTCGTAATGGACTTCGTCGCCTTCGAGTTCGTGCATGATGTCCACGGAACCCATGTACTCCATGCGGATTTCCACCCCGTTTTCCCGGCCGAATTCGAGCAGGATCGGTTCCAGGGACTTGTTCTCCGACCCGGAAACGATGCTGAAGACCGTCCTTGGACCCTGGTCCCCGCCGCAGTGGACCAAGAGAAGAGACAATCCCGCAATCAACGACGCGAGAAGCTTACGTCCCATGCATTCTCCTCCTTGTTCGAATTGTGAAGGCCATATTCCGGACGCCTTGGTGAAGCCGTGGCGGGCTCATTATAGCAGAACAGCAGCCCCGGCAATGTTACAATCAGGAGAACTTTTTCGTGTCCGTCGTGCACACCCCGCAGGAAAAGAAATCTTTCCCGCCGGATTTTTTCTTGACAGATGATTTTGACGGTCTATAATAGTTAACACTATGAACGATACAGCTTCTAAAGACAAGGACGAATTGCTCTCCTACCAGGTGGGGAGGCTGAAGGCGCTCGTGGAGGAGACGGTGGAGTGCTGCCAGGCCCGCACGGAGTACCTGTCGGCGAAGTTCGGGCTGCCCCGGGCGGAACTGCGCTGCCTGCTGCTCCTTCGGGAGGAAAGATACCTGACCCTCAAGGAGATCGCCGGGAAGCTCGACGTGGCCAAGAGCCGGGTGACCAAGATCGTGGAGGGTCTGCTCGGAAAGAAGCTGATCGCGAGCGTGGACGACCCGAAGGATGCCCGAATTAAGCTCATAACCCTCACTCGTGAAGGGAGGACCAAGTGCGAGGAGGCAAACAGCTTCACCATGGGTCTCTATGAAAAGCTGTTGCGGGAGTTTCCCCCCGAGGAGCGAAAGAACGTCATCCATTCCCTGGAGATTCTGCGGACGGGCATGGAAGCGATAAAGAAGCAGATGGTGTAATAAGCAGACAGAGTCTCAACGGCACAAGAGGAACGTTCCAACCGAAGCCCTGAGCATTGGCCGCGAAATGACGGCGACGAGGTTAGGCAATCCACAACAAATAACCTGCCAAGGAAATTGAAATCCGGGAGCCGGAAGGGACCGGGAATCCGGTAGGTTAATTCTTTGTAGTCGCCTTATGGCCATGACGTTGCGACCACTTTGTTAATATCATAAACTATTAAACCCGTCGCAGCCTCGAATCCGACGATCAAGACTGCGATGGGGCCCCGCACCGCGCGGACGAAACGGGGGTTTATGGATCAACATCGGGGAGGAGTCGAAGAAATGATGCCGGACAAGAATAAAGGATCGATGAAAGAAGAGGCGGCCGCAGGGACGACCATTTCCCGGCGTTCGTTCATCAAGGCGATGGGACTCGGGGCGGTCGGACTCGCCTTGCCGGGGCCGGTGTCGGCCGCCGGGTCGTCGGGCGAGGAACTGGCCACACTGCTGGACATCGGCAAGTGCGTGGGCTGCGAGGCGTGCGTCGATGCCTGCCGCGAAGCGAACCATGAGAAGTACCCCAAACCGGAAAAGCCTTTCCCCCGCATGTATCCGGCGCACGTTAAGCCGTCGGACTGGTCCGACAGGCAGGACGAGCGAGACCGCCTCACCCCCTACAACTGGCTCTATGTGCAGACTGCAGCGGTGGAGCACAACGGAAGAAAGGAACTCGTCAACATCCCCAGGCGTTGCATGCACTGTCAAAATCCGCCGTGCGCGAACCTGTGCCCCTGGGGCGCAGCCTACAAGCAGCACAATGGGATCGTGCGCATCGATTCCGAAATCTGCCTGGGAGGAGCGAAGTGTCGGACGGTGTGCCCCTGGGAGATTCCGCAAAGGCAGACC
Organism: uncultured Syntrophobacteraceae bacterium; assembly: GCA_964407285.1. GTDB lineage: Bacteria > Desulfobacterota > Syntrophobacteria > Syntrophobacterales > Syntrophobacteraceae > CAYOVG01. The sequence continues at coordinate 10,779 of CAYOVG010000114.1, read as the reverse complement.
GGCGTCGGGCTCTACCTGAAGCTTCTCCCCTCGGTGGCGGGCAACGGGGTGATGTACAAGTGCGACAGGTGCTACGACCGGATTGCGCGGGGAATGCTTCCCGCGTGCGTGGAGGCATGTCCGGAAGAGGTTCAATCGATCGGTCCGAGGAGCCTGATCGTGGCGAAGGCCAGGGAACTCGCGGCCGGGATGAACGGCTACATCTACGGGCTTGAAGAAAACGGCGGCGCCAACACGATCTATGTCTCCCCCGTGCCGTTTGAGAAGCTCGACGCCGCCCTGAAGGAGGTGAAGGAGGATGCCGGGCGTCCCCATCTCAATCCCGTCGCCCCGGTAATGGCGAAGGAGGACAAGCTTGCCTGGTCGGTTTTTCTCGCCCCCTTTGCGGGTGTGGCGGCGGGAGTGCTGCGGGCGAGAAACATGCTCGCATCGTCGCGAAAGACCGCGGAGGACGCAAGAGACGCAAAGGACGTAAGTGAAGCAAGGGATGTGAGGGACGTGAGAGGCGCAAAGGAAGTAAAAGGCGCAAGGGAAGAAGGAAAGTAAAGGGCGCGAAGGAGGTAGAAGATGCAAAGGAGCATTGAAATGAGCGATCGCTTGACTCTCGACGGCTTGCTCGGTCAGGGCCGGCGCCATGGCCATGGTCCCCGTGGGGACCGGGACCGGCAAACCATCCTCTTCAAGATTACCCTGGCGGTGCTGGCAATCACGGGGACAGCCCAGATGCCCATATTCAAACGCTACTATATCGCCGACATACCCGGTCTGGGCTGGACCGCCGACTTCTACCTCACGCACTGGATGCACTACGTCGCCGCCGCGGTCCTGCTCTTCCTGATCTCGTACAGGGCCGCGACGTACCTGGGCGCGCAACGGCAATCAATGCAAATCTCGTTCACCGGCCATGTGCGGATCTTTCTGTACGGTGTGATCGTCGCCACCGGCTTACTGCGCGTACTGAAGAACCTGCCCGATGTGAGCTTCAGCCCCGTTGCGGTCATGCTCATCGACTGGGTGCATTTGGGCATGGCTCCGGCGCTCGGCCTGTTCAGCCTCGCTGCAATGCTGACCGGACGCGCCGCATACCTCAAAGCGAGGGGACTACGGCAGGGCTGAACGCTGAACGGATGCGAAGGAAGGCGCGGCCTGCGTGTCGGGCATCCGTTCACAAGCTACGGTCCATCCCTTGCTGATTTGACACTTTCCCCTTTTCCGCCCTGTAATTCTTCATAGTACAGCGTTGGATCATTCCCTTGCAGGAAACCTGGAATGGAGTCCGACATGACGGAACCGCCGGTAAAGAAAGCCACTTATGAAGACCTGTGCACCACTCCGGAAAACATGGCCGGAGAAATCATACCCATAGTATAAATTAGGCAAAAAGAGGCATTAAGACGTTGCACTGCGAACTGGAATATCCTATTTTGGGTCTGTCCCGGACGTTACGACCTACCCGATCCTTCTCCCGGCATCAGAAGCGGAGGATAGTATGAAACATACGTGGCTCACCCTACTTGCAACCGCGGCATTTTGGCTCCTCCAGAGCGCTCCCGTGCAGGCGGAGAACTCGAGCCGGCTTATTCCGTTCGGCAAAGTGAGCATCATTGAAGACGGAAAAGAGGCAACACGGCACCACTCGGAAGTTCCCCTCCCCGAAGGGGCCACCATGCTGTGCAGCGGAAGCTGCGTGGTCCAAAGCCGTGGGCTTCAACTGACGGTTCGAGACAAAACGCTTTTTTCGGCGAACGAGACCGCAAACGGATGGAATATTACCGTACATGAAGGCAAGATCGACTTTGGACTTGGAGCGGCCGCAAGGCCGGTGACCTTACACACGCCGCAGGATGCCGTAGCCATCCACAGGGTCGGCGCCATGGGGGCCGGCGCCTCGGTGGTTCGCGGCAGTGCGGAAGTGAGCGGTGAAGGGACCATGCTTGCGGTTGCCCGTGGGGCTTTGAATGTTACTGCCGGGAGCGGTGAACGGACGCTCGAAGCCGGGGAAAGCATGTTTCTCGAGTCTACCCTTCAAGCGGGCGCTCCCCCCGGACCGGCTTCGAAAGGAACGGGCGTAGCGAACGCCGCCGCGAAACATGTCGGACCCGGAACCGCCGGGCAGTCACGGACGACGGCGACGGCCGCGTCGGCGGGCAAGGAGACGGGTGCGACAGCCGGAAGCAGAGCAGCAGGGGGAGTCCCCACGCGGATGATCGATGCTGTTCTGGTGGGTGTCGCGGCAGGAGGCGGAGCGGTAGCCGGAACGACCACGCTCCAGACCCGAAAGAGCGGATTGGTGAGCGGCTACTGATGTGATGAGATTTCGGGAATGAAATGCGAACAGCTATGATCCGGCATCCCAGCGGGAACCGCCCGGCGCGCGGGCGCATCCTCCAGTCTATTGCCTCCGTGGCGCTGACGCTTTCGCTATCCATGCTTCCGGGTTGCGGTACGGGTAAATCGAAACCCACGGCGAGCCTGGACGATATGCTCGCCGGACAGGACAAAGCCAGGCAGCAAATCGACGACCTCAACGGCAGCATTTTCGCCATGATAGTGGGAATCGACCCGCAACCCGAAGATTATCGCCTGAGTCCCGGCGATCTCGTGACCGTTACCGTACTCGAAGCCGAAGAACTCAAAACGACGGGCAGAATAAGCGCGCGGGGCTTTATAACCCTTCCCCTCCTGGGACAGGTGGAAGTGAAAAGCCTTACCGAAAGTGAAGCCGAGAGGAAGATCGAAGCGCTCTACAGGGTGAAATACATCCACGATCCTCATGTGAGCATCCTGATCCAGGAGCAGCAAGGGACCAGGGTGACCGTGCTGGGTGCGGTCCGAAAACCCGGAACATATTCCTGCCCGTCCCGCCACCGGTTGCTGGACGTGTTGGCCGTCGCCGAAGGTCTTTCGGAAAAGGCGGGACGCACCGTTCACCTGGTCGGAAAAACCGATGAATCCGAAAAGCCCCGGGCCTTCATCGTGGACATGGAGGAACTGATCAAGAAGGGCCGCTCGGAACTCAACCTCGAAGTCAAAGGAGGGGACACCGTCTATATCCCCGAAGCCGGAATGGTGTATGTAGACGGAGCGGTTCGCAAGCCGGGCAACTACCCCATCAGGGAGCGTTCGACGGTCCAGGAGGCCATCGTAGCGGCGGGAGGATTCAGCCGGACGGCGGACGAAGGGAACATCAAGCTCGCACGGTACGTCGGAGAAGGGAAACGCCAGGTCATTCAGCTCAGCCGCCGGGACCTGGAGAGCGGCGCATCCGACGAACTCGAACTCAAAGACAGAGACGTCGTCTTCGTCGAGACCAGCACCATCCAGGCGCTCATCTACGGCCTGCGGCTGGACCTCGGCACGGGACTCGTCGGACTGGGCTACAGCCCTCCGTACGAACGCTGATCGGCTGTCTCGCGGAGACCGGACATCGTAAACACCGGATATCGGCTCCGCTTACTTCCATCCGCAAAAAAGGCCCCTCCACGAAGGAAATCTCCATTTGCCCTTTCCGGCTCCGGCGGCTTCGACCGGAATGGGGTCGGGAACTGATATGCTCCGCCCCTGGACGATCGCCAACGGCACATCGCGGACCATCCGGTCCGCGGCCTCTTTCCCGGCTATCGCTTCAACTGCTCCACGCGCCTCGGAAAGCCCCGGTGAACGCCACTGAGCGCCGTGGGCATCGGTCGCAAGGACGTGGGCCAAGTCGTGCTTCAGGAGCATTATGGAAAAGTCCCTTATCTCCTCGCCGTACCTCCCGAGAAGGCTGTCCGACGTCAACTGCGCAAGCGCTCCCATGCGAACCATCTCGTACAACCTTTCCGGCTGCCTGCACAGGTGCATGTTGCGCTCCGGATGGGCTATCACGGGCGTAATCCCATGCTCGGGGAATTCGGCGATGAAATGTTCGAGTCCCTGCGGCAACGCCACGAAAGGAAGCTCCACAAGAGCGTACTTTCCCGTATCGTTTATGGAAAGAAGCCTTCCGGAACGGACGGCGCCGATCAACCCAACATCCAGGCGAAGCTCCGCCCCCGGGTAGACATCCAGCGCGATCCCCTCCTCATGGAGTCTGCCGCGAAGCGTTTCCACCGCCTCCGACACCCGAAGGTGCGTATTCTCCATCAACCCCGGAGCCCAGTGGGGGGTGCAAACCACCCCCTCGATTCCGTCGGACACCGCCATCGAGGCCATCAGCAGGGTTTCCTCCCAGCCGTCCGGCCCGTCATCGAGTCCGGGGAGCATATGATTATGAATGTCAATCATTGCGGGCAACCTTCACGACTCCAACCTCCATGCCTCTTTTGCTTCACCGTCCGCCGCACTCGCCATCATCCTTCCACCATTATCCTTCACGACTCCCATCCATTCCCATGAGCACCAGCAACATAACGAAGTATAGCTGAGCGGCGGGGATCTGCCAGTTGAATTCCACCCAGTTGTGGATCAGAAACGCGGCGCCGCCGGCCAGCGCCCCGACGGCCATGAATCGCCGCTCTTCCGTCCGTCGGCCCCGTCCCGCGGGAATCCGCCGGAGGCGCAACGCTCTCCACCACCAAAATCCCCAGGCGAACACGGATATCAGCACGGCCATGGGAACACCCAATTCGGCCGCAAGCTGGAGGTAGTCATTGTGGGCGTGGTCCGTAAAACGGTCCTCCGGCAGGTGTGACTGGTAGACGCGAAACGCCAGGTAGTAGTTCCCGAGGCCCACGCCGGTGAAGGGATGGTCCCGGACCATGCGCAGGGTGTCTTCCCAAATCCTGAGGCGAATGGGGATATTGTCCCCCACCATGTTGAACCGCTCTATGAGGCGATCGAATCCTGTCGTAGCGCCGTAGGAGAACAGGACGACCCAGCCGAGGACCGCGAGGACCGGCATCAGCCTTCGCCGGAAGCGAAGGAAGACCGCCATCACCGTCATGGCCGCCAGAGAGCCGACGATGCCCCCCCGAGACCCGGAAAGGAAGAGGGCGAGCAGCACCAGTCCGGTGACGCCTGCCAAAACGAGTTGACCGTGACGCATAAACCGGAGAGGCTTTCCGCTCCGGCTTCCGTAACATGGCGCTCCACCACGGCCGGGACCGGGGGGATGGTCCCTGCTGTCGATCGAGACGGCAAGGCAGGACGCCAGGACGGGCCAAAGCATCCCGAGGAAGGCGGCGTAGTGGTTTCGATTCACGAATGTTCCGTGAGCGTACTCGAACGCCCCGGATTCGCCGGCCGCTCCCGCCCCCGGCATGAGGGTCTGCAGTAATCCGCAAAGAGCCTCGAACCCGGCGATTGAAAGGAGCGGGATGAGAAGCCAACCGGGGGCGCTGCCTTTGCTCGAGATCAACGCCATGTGAAAAAGCCGCGCATAGCCCGCCAGAAACAGCCACCAAAGCCATGCGAAAAATGTCGTGAGCGGCGCATACGAGACCGCGGCGAAGGACCCGGACGGGCTGGAGGCAGCCTCGGCTGCCCTCTCGATCCACATCCACCGGACCGGGCTCAAGCGCTCCACCAGGGACACGGGCAGAGGCGCCGCCTGGATGAGGGGGTAAAGCAAAACGACAATCAGCGCCGGTTTCGTCATCGCTATCCATACCCGCCCTCTGCCGTCCTCTTGCGGATTTGCCGGCGCCACGGCCCTCATGGGGCCGGTTCCCGCCATCTCCGGCATCCACAAGAGCACCGCCATGCCCAGGGCGAATATCGCCGCAACGCCCGCCCAGATCCATGGACGAGCGCCTCCCATGAGCAAGGGCAGCAGAATCATCGGCATGATGATGAGAAATCGGTGGAAATATCTGAACATAGATAATCGACTAAGGGATTCGATTCCTCGTCCCGGTCTTTCAGATCATGTTCCAGCGTTCGAACACAAAGGCCGGCGCCGGTCCATTTGGGGTCAGTCGTAGTTTGGAGATACTACGTTTTTACGATACCAAGCTTCAAAGCGCCCTTTGCCAAAACACGTTGGATCATCCAGAACCCCAGAACCATGAAAAGCAGGTAAAACGGCTCCAGCACGACCATGTATCGATCAACCAGAATAATCTGGGTGGAGTAGGCAAGTATGGTTCCAAATGCATATGCGGCGGGCAGAACAGTCCACGGTCGAGTAAAGGCGCAAAGCACGAAACCCAAGGCAGCAAGACCTGCCGTTACAGCCCAGTGCCTGTAAAAGAAGGCGCTCATACCCAGACATATCGAACCTATCGCAGTGTTTTTGGGTTGCGAGCGAAACGCCGATAAGATCAGCAGTTCCTCCTTATTTGATGGTTCTCCCTGGAAACCCGGTATCGGCTGAGACTCATTCAGCCTATCAATAGTCCAAGGAATATCTCCATGACAGCATACCAGACCAGGTCCGATACGAATTAGAGTACTATAATATATTATAGCCTCCATAGCTAATCTCCATGATTCGGGATTAGCGGCGAAAGCCTGACGCTCAGAATTCTTGTAGTATAAAGCACGATTATAAGATGGGATCAGAGAATACTTGCTCAAAAGAGTATCGGGGTTATTAGAGAAGCAACTCCGGCAAGCGTAAATCCATTTATTGGGGGTATTTATAGGTAAAGATGACAGTTCCTTATGCTGCCATATGTAACCCGCCCAAGCATTGAACACTTTCAGATCGGTGAATGTGTATATATTGCGCTTGAGAGCAAGGTGCATGTGCCATGGACCCGCACTTACGACATAACCCAGAATTACGAGTGCAAGTGAGAAAACAAGGGTTCTCACTTTGGATACCGCAGTCGAATGACAAAGGAAAAGAAGAATTAAATAGAGCGATATAGCCGCCACGACAATTAGTCCGTTTGGTCGTATCATGGTGGCAAGCCCGGCACAAAAACCGGATAAGAGAAGATAATGGCCCCCCCGGCCGTAACAGAGCGCAAACATTACGGCGCTGTAGCTCAGGACGACGTAGAGCGATTCAGACCAGATACTGTTCGCGGTGGATGAAATGACAGGAGACAGACCAGTCAGCAATCCCGCCACCATGAGCCATAGGATAGGCAAACGGTCCCAGAGACACCAGATGGTAATCAGCGAAAGTACGGCTATAGCCATATGCTGGGCTACCACAACCGAGAACAAGGTGTTGCCGGTCAGTCCAGTAATGGCTGCAATGAACAGGGGATACCCGGGAGTGCGGTACGCTGCAATATGGTGCAAGATGGGCTCCTTCATGAGATCGATGGCCATCCCAAAATAAGAGATTGCATCACCGCCGATACCGGTTCTGACCGTAAGAAAAAATACCGTGTGCGCTGCACAACATGCCATCCACACGGGAAATCCGACTTTCCAGAAATTGACCCAATTGAGAGGAGGCCTTTGGATTTCCAGTTCGGCCTGTCTTAGCCACCTCCGGATTGAGGCGGAACGTACACTTAGCAGGCTGGATTCGTGGATGACAAATATCATACCGAATGAAACCAGGAACAACAGCAGACCCGTTAAAGCAAGCCGCGGCGCATTCCATTCGTTTATGGGTCTAAAGCCACGCACTTCCAGTTTATCGGGAGAGATTCTCGAAAGATTACCCGATGCAGCGGTTATTCTCTGTGGAGATGGAGCAAACACAGTGATTTCCACCAGGTGTTCACTCTCGGATTCGGTGATATTGGTTATTCCGAGAAAATCGATCTGCCGAGGCGGCAACAAAGCCCATCCCTGGAATTGTGCGCCAAGGTCGAACTCCACTGCCGTCACTCGAGTGGACACCGGGAATTCCCGCACCCGATCCAACCAATAGAGCTTGACTGGTTCGTCCGGAGGACCCGAAATCTCAACAACGATATGCCTGGCGGGGGTCGGCCAGTTTATGTTCCCCGCATCATCATTCAGAGTTACGGTCTCTCCATCGTTTCTGCCGCCGGTAACCCGGATGTCGCCCATTGAAACGGGAACTCCATCGGCAACAACGGAATGAACCCTGACGGGCGAATCAACTGAAGCACCTGAACGGACAAAGGTAATGCTGCTTTCGTCAAAGGGCTGCCATTCGAAATCGGCGAAATCATCGGGAGATGTCCCATATTGAGCTTTCCAGTATTTCCTGGGACCAGCATTAGTGGTAATTTTAACCCAGGTGGCGTTTTGGTTGTTCAGCGTCTCCTTGCCTGCAACCACAATTGCACTTGAAGCGATACAGGAGAGAATAATTGCCGCCGGCCAGTAGGACCACTGTCCACCCGACGCCGCGTGACGGTCGTCCAAGGGAAGAGCGTCGTTTGAACATCGCCTCATCGAGCGCGACAAGCACCGGAAAAGCATCAGCGCAACAACAGCAAGTCCCCAGTAAATGCCCACAATAATATACTCGTGCAGGACAGGGGCGCCGCCCGTGCCCGGGGCAGAAAAAATGAATAGGGCCAAAGCACGGATCGCCACATAAGTAAGTAGTGCGCCGATAATCCCGAAAAACAGGAACTTGGCTACCTTTCTCGTCATATTCACCTTCAGTCGACTCATCAAATCGGACACGCATGGAACCACTTGAGGCAGCTACGCGACCGGCCGGTACTATGTTCGTAACCCACAGGCGTTTCCCGATATTATAGAAAATATTTCATAGATGGTAGTAGTATCGAATTATAACTACACAAAACATGAAACAAGTACGTTACAACATCAAGAAAACCGCGAATCATCATGCAAATCGGCTCTCCTATTCACTGAATCAGCGAACAAGATGCTTCGTTAGCACAAACAGCGCCCGAACTCAATACGATAGTGGAAATGATCGCTCAACCTCATTTTCTTGTAGTTTCTGTCGCCATGCCCGCCACCATCCGCAAGTTTTGTGGGTTTGATCGCGATTTCGTCAATTTCTTATGCCGAACACAGTTCATTATCTGCTATAAGACTCATGACTTCCCGGTGGGATAGACAGGAGACCGGACCACCCGCTCACCATTCGCGGTATCGCGCCGGAGATAGCCGACACGCGCGGATTATGCGGTTACGGGTTATGGATTTGTACCTTCCGATAGCGGACCAACCAACGCCGGAATGCCGAAAAGGACTATGAACAGCTTTTTGAGGAACAGCTTCAAGAGGATGGAGAAATGGACAAACTGATCATCGAGGGCGGAACGCCGCTCGTTGGCGACATCACTATCAGCGGCGCGAAGAACGCCAGCCTGCCCCTCATGGCGGCGACGCTTCTGGCCAACGGGCGGCATACTTTCGCCAATGTCCCCAGGCTTCGGGACATACGGACCATGCAGGTGCTCTTGAACCACATGGGGGCCGCGTGCGAACAAAACGACTTCCTGCATATCGATACCGGCAATATCAATACCTTCGAAGCCCCCTACGACCTGGTAAAAACCATGCGGGCGTCCGTCCTGGTGCTGGGTCCGCTGGTTGCGCGATACAGAACGGCCCGAGTCTCCCTGCCCGGCGGATGCGCCATAGGGGCCCGCCCCATCAACCTGCACCTGAAGGGACTCGAACTCATGGGGGTCGATATCAGGCTGCAGCACGGATACGTGGAGGCGAGCGCCGAACGTCTGCACGGCGCGGTGATTCCGTTCGACCAAGTAACGGTTACCGGCACGGAGAACCTCATGATGGCCGCCGCCCTGGCGGACGGGATTACGGTTCTGGAAAATGCCGCACGGGAACCGGAAGTGGTGAACCTCGCCCGGTATCTGATCAAGATGGGTGCGCGCATCGAGGGAGCGGGAACACAACAGATCATCATCGAAGGCGTTCGCGAACTCACGCCGGCCTCTCATACCGTGATCCCCGACCGCATCGAGATCGGCACCTACCTGGCGGCCGCCGGCATGACGGGAGGCCATCTCACCCTCTCCCCCTGTGACATGTCGAGCATCGAGGCGGTGGTTTCCAGGCTGCGCATGGCGGGATTGAGCATCGAAAGCCGTGGCGATGTCCTGGAAGTGAAGGGCGACGGTCCGATTCGAAGCGTGGACGTGAAGACCTGGCCGTTTCCGGGCTTTCCGACGGACATGCAGGCCCAGTACATGGCGCTCATGTCCCTGGGCGACGGCATCAGCATCATCACCGAGCAGATTTTCGAGAACCGGTTCATGCACGTGAGCGAGTTGCGGCGCCTCGGAGCGAACATCAAACTCGAAGGGCGGACCGCCATCGTGACGGGGGTGCGGGGCCTGTCCGGCGCCCCCGTCATGGCCACGGACCTGCGCGCTTCGGCGTGCCTGGTCCTTGCAGCGCTCGCCGCTACCGGGACCACGGAAATCAGCCGCGTCTACCACCTGGACCGGGGCTACGACAGGATCGAGAAGAAGCTCGGGGCGGTGGGGGCGCGGATCGAGCGGGTGAAAGAGTGAACCGAAGACGCTGCCGGCAGGTGAAAGGGTGAATGAAGACGGACCTCAACCCTTGCGGATCTCACTTATTTGCAGCCTGACCGTTGCGTTCGCTTCCGGGATAGGGATCGGGCGGTGCCGCCCCTTCCCCGTTTCGCTCGTTCCGGCGGAGTGGTTTCCCTGGGCCGGGGTCATTCTCGTTATCGCCTTCGCCGCCGCCGCGTTCCGCCATGACGGTGTCACGGGTCGGGCGTCGCCTCGACTATCCCTGATTGCTCACGTTGCTTTCCCGGGCCTTGGCGTCGTCGCGTGCCGTCTTTCGGCGCCCGTCCTCCCTTACCCTGCCCGCCTCGGTCCCTTTCTGACCCGGAACGAAACCCTTTTCCTGGCGGAAGTGGCGGCCCCACCCGGCGACGGTCCTGCCCCTTTGCCTGTACTACTTCCACGGTATTTCGGCGGCCGGGTTCGTCGCAAA
>CAYOVG010000113.1:0-18473 GCA_964407285.1 uncultured Syntrophobacteraceae bacterium | reverse complement strand
GTCTCGCCCCCATGGGCTTCAGGCCGGAGGTGGCGGGGACGAAACCCCGCCCTACCATTGGTTCGTCGTCTGTCTCCGTGTCGTTTTCCCCCATTCACCCACTCATCGAATTACCCACTCACCGATTCACCCATTCACCTACTCACCGACTCACCGCCCAATCACTTTGAGCGCTGAGCGTGCAGCCTGGATCGGTCGGCAACGGCCCTGTCGAGGTCACCCAAAGCGTCGAGGACCAGCACGGCCGTGCCGAGGTCCGTCCAGCGGTAGAAATCCTCCGCGAGTCCCATCGGAACGTAAATGCAGCCCCGGGAGCAGTATCCCCCGGGAATATCGCCGCCGTGAATGAACACGCCGCCGTAGATCCTCATGGACCAGGGCATCCACGCCGGCCGGCCGAACTCGTTGGGATAGCTCTTCGAGTAGTAGTCGGGTTCCTTATTCAGGACCTTGTACAGGCCCGGCTCCGTCCAGTCCCATTTCTTGCCCACGCTGATGTACGTGTCCCCTTTGAGCTTTCCGTTTTCGTACCACCCCATGAAGGGAATGTCTTTAGTAATGAGGATGAACTTCGGGATGCCGGAAACTGCCGCTATGACCGGAGGCAATGGACTCCAGTTCTTGAAGGCCCGGAAGTCATTGGGAACCTTCAGCGGTTTTCCCATCTTCATGTCGTCCGATATGTGAAAATGGCCCTTTATGTTGAGCCGGGAAAGGATTTCCCAGCAGGCGGTGAGGTTGAGATCCGGGTCTATCTCCTGTTGGCTCAGCAGTTCCTCTTCCGTGACCAGACGTTCGGTCAGCCCCCAGTCCGTGACGGGCGGAGGCGCTTTCTTTTCTTCGGCCCGGAATACCGGACTCTGTGGAGGAGTCTTCCTGATCTGCGAGTCACGGGTCCCGCAACTCCAGAAGACGCTGCACAGAATACACAAACCAATCCATTGCCACATCCGTTTACCGCCCATAGAGCAACTCTCCTCTCCCTCGATGCTCGAAACTTCAAACAGGAGGATCGCATCCGCGATCGAACGAAAAAACCTTTGAAATCATCCCTACATTGCGCGTGGGTTTTTTCTTTACCAGATTTCCTTTTCCGTGCCTACGAAATAATCGATACCGCGCTCCCGCATGGGACTTTCCGCTTCCCGGTTCCATGCGGGAGTATGGGAACGGGAGAGCATATGATATATACTGTGGATTGCCGCCGGGGTCTGCCTTGAATGCACATGGTCAGCGCTTAGTATAATATATAAATATAAGGTTTTGTTTTAATTGCATTTTGGGGCGCATTTTCATGAAGGACCGGTGACCTGGCGATGAAAGAAGCATGTGATGACAGGGGAGCGGTACAGTGTACGGAGCTGAAGAGATCAATGGATGTGGGAGGGCATGCTCGTATGGATCCGACAGATAACGATGTGGACCTGCTGCTCACGGTGCTGCCGCCTCACTTGCGGGAAGCCATAGAGACGAAAGATCACAAAAGCCTTCTGCTCGAGGTTGTGCTGGACCTCGGAAGGCTGCCGGAAGCACGTTATCCGGATCATATCGAGAATCTTTCGTCCCGCCCGGTCACTGCCGAAGACATGAACTATGTCGTGACGCGGCTCGGACCCTTTGCAGCCGACAATCGCGCCGGAATCGAAAGGACCCTGCACAGGATTTCCGCTATACGCAACCGTGTGAGCACGATTGTGGGACTCACGTGCCGGGTCGGGCGCGCCATTTTCGGAACGGTGGACATCCTGCGGGACGTGATCGAAAAGGGGGCTTCCATCCTGCTCCTCGGCCGTCCCGGTGTGGGAAAGACCACGCTGCTGCGGGAAGCGGCCCGAGTGCTCGCGGATGATCTGGAGAAGCGTGTGATCGTCGTGGACACCTCCAATGAGATCGGAGGAGACGGCGATATACCGCATCCTGGAATCGGCCGGGCGAGGCGGATGCAGGTACCCACTCCTTCCAGGCAGCATGCGGTCATGATCGAAGCGGTGGAAAACCACATGCCGGAGGTCATCGTAATCGACGAGATAGGCGCCGAGGCCGAAGCCCACGCGGCCCGGACCATAGCGGAGCGTGGAGTGCAGCTCATCGCCACCGCTCACGGGATCAGCATGGAGAACATCCTCCAGAATCCGACCCTCTCGGACCTTGTCGGCGGAATCCACGCGGTGACCCTGTCCGACGACGAAGCCCGGCGACGCCGGACTCAGAAAACGGTGCTCGAGCGCAAAGCGCCTCCGACTTTCGACGTGCTTGTCGAAATCCAGGACCGGGACCGCTTCGCCATCCATCACAGTGTCGCCGATGCCGTGGATGCGTTCCTGCGCGGCAGGCCGGTACGGCCCGAGATCAGGCTGCGCACGGGAGACGGCGGCGTGGAGGTGGTCCAGGAAGAGGAGATGCCGGAATCGGCGCGTCCCGCTCGGGTGCAGGAGATTGTCCCGAAAGAGGATGCTCCCGGGCTGGCCAAATGGACGGGCCATAAGACGATGCGCATTTACACCTACGGGGTCAGCCGGAGCCGCTTGCAGAAAGCGATTCAGAAATACCAGGTCCCCGCGCGTTTGGTCGATGACCTGGAACGGACGGACATACTGCTGACTTTGAAATCTCAAGAGAAACGGCAGCCCAGACGGTTGCTCGAAGCCCAGGACCGGGGCGTGCCGCTCCACATCGTCAAGAGCAACAGCATGGGGCAGTTGGAGAACTTCATCCGTTCCATGTTCGATATCGAAGAACAGGTGGATGGAGAGGCTTCCGCGTTGGAAGAGGCGGAGGCCGCCATCGGCGAAGTCTTCGAAAAGGGGCTTCCGGTGGAGCTGTCGCCCCAGAACAGCCGCATCCGACGTATGCAGCACCAACTGGCGGAACGGTACAAGCTGATCACGAGGAGCAAAGGCAAGGAGCCCTTCCGGCGCGTGGTGATTTATCCGTCCTGAGAGGCTTCAGCCGTCTCTTTCCATAGGACACGGTCCCGCATCATGCCGGCCCCGGCTTGCCCGCCCCGTTATCGGAGCCCGACCGGATGCATTCAGCAACGGAGGAGACGTGAAGGCTGATTCGTTCGTGGATTTGCGGATGCGCCGCCGGCCCCGGTCGGCAATGTGTTGGAGACAATCTCTTCTTGCCTGTGTGTATTTTGATTCCTTTTGACACATGGCCATTGAACGGCATGTTGAAATTTTTATTTCCGAGCCCGCAAACCCAGCATTCATGCGGATCGTATGACACGTTTGCGTTACTTTTATGATCTGCATGTGGCGCTCTTATGTGCCGCCGAGCCCTGGTTTTCGGCCTCCCGAGGCCCAAAGATCCGTGGCGATTCCGTGCATATCGACTAGGTTCAATACAGCCGGTTTTCGTGCTTGCTTCCCCGACTGCCGGACCGGGATGTCCAGAGTCCTTCGGATTCATGTATTGCGCCTTGAACCGTTCCATACAGGACACTTTCTTCTCAGCCATGGTTCCATCCCTTCCATCCATCCGGTCCAGGCGTGAGATTTCCGTGAGTGTGGGTTTCCGTGAGATCGACGGTGATGTTCGTCCCGGCGGCGCCCATCGGGAACGGTGCTCCTCCACGGACCCGGACATGCGCCGTTCGGTCTTCTGTCCCTTTGGTCCGGAAGAATCGCCTACGAAAACGTTCTAATTAAGGCATTCATGCATGTCAACATACAGATTTGGATCAAAGTACGATGCGATCCGAGATAATTCAAGCGCGAGGGATATCCATGATTGAAGCCATGGGGGAGAGGTCAGAGGGGCGAGTCCACATTCGGGAAGCGCAACATTCTTGTTTCAATCTGACTGAGGCGAGGATTCTCTGGTTTGGAAGCTACTGATTCTAAAAGCTTTTTACTGGGATCTACCATGTTTCAATCTCATTTCCGACCTCTGAAGAAATGAGGAACCCTTGATTTCATTACCATTTCCGGTCCCTTGTTTCAGCGCAAGCCCGAGAATCCTCATACCGCTGCCGGTTAGAGGGATAAGACCTGCTGAAGCGCTTTGCCGATGGAACCCATGGACTCCTGGTCCATGTTCTCAATCCAGTCGGCAAGACGGCTCTTGTCCACAGCCCGTAATTGGTCGCAGACAGCGAGGGCGGTTTTCCCCATGCAGGAAACCCTCACAGTTACAGGTGGGTGCGGTGGGCTGCCGGAAGTAGATAACGGGACAACCAGAGCAGTTCTTCGAGTTTGATTGATCGGTGTGACCGCAACCAACACACAAGGCCGTACAAAGCGTACAAGCAACGATGCTCACCAGAAGGCATTTCACCACCGACCAATCACGCGAAAATAGTAACTTGACGCCTTTCTCTGCCGCCGATTACCGGCGGTTCATCCACCAGCTCGCCGAACTGGCCCAGCAAATCGACCGTGGTATCGTACAGGCCGAGAAGCTGGTCGAGATGTTGCGGCAGCGGCGTATCATCCTGCCGGCAACAGATGTCATCGAACGCCCATGCAGTGAAGCTCTCACGCGCGGCACGCGCCAGGCGTACAAGGCGCTGACCGCGCCTCTATCCAATCATCACCGAAGCGCCCCCGACGATCTGCTGACGCTACGCGAAGGCGCCAAGGGCAGCGGCATTATCCGGCTTCGCCAGCCGCCCGGTCCGCCGAAACCCAAGCACATCCCGGCACACCTGCTGGAGGTCGATAGATGGACCGACTTTACCCGGCGCTTCAAGCATCTCAAGAGCGGAGAATCGGCCGAAGACAAACACCTGCTGCTGACCGCCATTCTTGCCGATTCGTGGCCTGACCCCAATTCATGCAAGCCAGAGGGCGTCCGAGAGACCGGAGAGGCGCTCCGCGCAACGGCCGACCGCACTTCCCAACACCTGTTCCGAACCCCGGATGGAAATCCTGCGCCTGGCCCGCGTGATGCCCGTGTACACGAGTTCACGCGTGAGGACCGGCGCTTCCCTGTCGGGAAGCACCAGGAGAACGTTGTCGAATTCCGACCCCTGGCTCTTGTGCACCGTCATGGCGTAAACGGTTTCGTGTTCGGGAATGCGCAACGGGTGGAAGGAGCGGTACTTTCCATCGCTTGCGGGAAAGAAAACGCGGCAGCCCCGTCCCGCGGCGGCGTCCGGTTCCGCTCCGGAACCATCTTCCGAAACGATGTCGGGCAGGAATATCCCGATGTCGCCGTTGAAAAGACGCAGGTTGTAGTCGTTTCGGCCCACCAGTACCGGCCTTCCGGGGTACCACGATACTTTTGGACCCTGGAGAAGCCGCTCTTCGCGCAAAATACTTTCCACCAGGATGTTCAGCGCCGCAACTCCGTACGGCCCGCCTCTCAGGGCGCAAAGAATCCTGAATTCCTCGAAACGATCGAACACCCGCTTGAGCCTCTCGTGCGGGTCGTCAGTACCGCCGCGGCGCAGGGCCGCAACCTCCGCCATGTACGGCCGCAGCCCTTCCGCCACCTCTTTTCGCACGGCGCCGCCCAGCCCCCTGGCGGACGAGGGGAGGCGGCTCCACGACAGATCGGGATACCTTCCGCTCCCGAGGACGGCAAGCGCTCCAGAGGCATCGCCGCTTTTCACCGCGCGGCTCAGCAGGGCAATTCCGCTGTCACCCGCAAACCGGTAACTTCGTTGCAGTTCGACGATGCAATCGCCCGCTTTCCTTCCATTGCCGTCATGTATAAAAACGTCATCGAGCCGGCATCCGCAAACCTCTCCGCATACTTTCGCAAAATCGGGCGAGAACGCAATCTTACCGCCGGTATCGCAGATATCGCCGAGCACCGCCCCCGCCTCGACGGAAGCGAGCTGGTCCCGGTCGCCCAGCAAAATGAGCCGGGCCTTGCGCGGGAGCGCCTGCACCATCCGGGACATGAGAGCGAAATCCACCATCGACGCCTCGTCGACCACCAGGATATCGAGAGGAAGAGGGTTCTCCTCGTTGAAGCGGAAGTGGCGGGCGCCCGGCACGGTCCCGAGCAGCCGGTGTATGGTGGAAGCCGAGTCGGGAATGCGGTTTTTGACGAACTCGGGGCAGTCGAGTTTGCGCCTGGAGGATTTGATGGACTCCTGGAGCCTGGCGGCGGCCTTTCCGGTGGGCGCCGCCAGGGCGATCCGCGGTATTCCGCCGTGTCGGCCGTCCCCCGCATCAAGAAGGAGCGCAAGAATCTTCGCCACCGTGGTTGTCTTTCCGGTCCCCGGCCCGCCGGATATAACGCAGAATGATTTCGAGGTCCCCACGAACGCCCCGATCTTCTGCCAATCCGCACCCCCTTCCGGACACGGCGGGAAGAGGCGGTCCAGCCGCTCCTTGAGAGCGTCCCCGCCGGAAGGCAGTGCGGTCGTTCCGTCCATGCGGGCCTTGATTCCTTCGGCGAGCTTTTGCTGATAGGTCCAGTACCTGTAGATGTAGAGCCTCCCCGCGTCATCCAGGACCAGGGGCCTGTAATCGCCCCAGCAGTCGACCACGGCGGTCCGCGCCAGTTCATCGCGCCAGCGCTGCAGGTCCGGGAGCGCGCCGATCTCGGCTGCCTTGGCCATGGGCCTGCCGGCAATTCGCCCCAGGTCCAGGCAAATGTGCCCCTGTCGCGTGTAACTGCTGACCAGCGCCGCCGCCAGTGCAAGGTGGGGGTCCTTCCCTTCATTCAGTCGTTCCATGAGCCTGGCGAAATGGATGTCGAGAGGCGATATTTCGCCCGACGAGTAGAGAATGGCCAGCGGGTCTTCTTTCACAATCCGGTTCCTTCCCTGCTTATGAGGTTCTCGCGCAGCGCCTCGATGGATGCGAGCGGCGGACGGTCCCTGTAGATGCCGTAGCGGGGCCCCATCGCCGGGTCCACTCCGCGCAGGAAGACGTAGAACACCTCCCCGAAATGAGATTCGT
The DNA here is from genome assembly GCA_964407285.1 of uncultured Syntrophobacteraceae bacterium. Lineage (GTDB taxonomy): Bacteria > Desulfobacterota > Syntrophobacteria > Syntrophobacterales > Syntrophobacteraceae > CAYOVG01. Next base: position 11,610 of record CAYOVG010000113.1, on the reverse strand, counting down.
AATCGTAACCGGGCATGCGCGCCTCGAGGTACTGGTGCAGGGCCAGCGTATACAGGTAGTACTGGAGATTGTAGAAGTTGTCCAGAATGGCCTCCTGCAGGGCATCCCGGCTGTAGCATTCGATATCTTCCCCCAGTTTGTTGGATTTCCAGTCCAGGATGTAAAAGCGCTCTCCAATTCGAAAGACCAGGTCGATGAATCCCTTCATGTAACCTTCGAAGGGCTCCAGGGCGAGGGCTTCGATGTTGGACGGCGCGTCCGTCGCCGGTCCATCGCCGCTCCGGACGCACCGCGCGAGAACTTCGCGAAGCCTGTCCGGAGCGAGGCGGTTGAGCGGGAAGTAGAACTCCAGTTCGGTGAAGCGCTGGGAGGCGTGGACGCGGGAGAGGGTAAAGCTTCCGTATTCCGAGTCGAAATCCACCGTCAAGACGTTTTGCACCATCCGGTGAACGGGCCCCACCCACTTCTTGTCGTAGCCGTGCCGTGCGAGCCGGGTGGAGACGAGTTCACGAACTGCGGCATCGTCGTGCGATGTAAAATCGAGATGTTCGAAGATCTCGTGGAGCAGGGTCCCCGTGGCCGCGCTTCCCGGAAGGGAGAAGATGTCCGGTTCGCGCGGCGGCTTGCGGCCCGGTTCCCCCGGTCCGGCTCCTGCGTCCGGCGTCGCATTGTCCGGCAAAACCGTTTGGAGAAGCGCCTCGTCGCGGTCGGAGAGTTCCGCCTTGTGCGGTTTGTTGTGCACCAGCGATGTGTAGCTGGAGATCTTCCAGTTGCGGTCGATGACTCCGTGAAAGGACCGCGCCGTGAGGCCGGCCGTTTCACTGTCCAGGGGAGGCATGGGAGCGCCCGCGTCGCGGGGTATTTCGCACAGGTGGATGGCGCCGCGCGATCCGGCAGCGATTTCCTCCAGGTCTTTCCACCTGGAATCGTCGTCCAGCGCTCCGATTCGAGTCTCCATGGCATCGGGCAGGCCGTTCCAGTCTCCCAGCGCGCGGTGGTGGAACAGGTAGGCGGGAGCCGAGGTATCCGCCTCGTTGATATGCCCCCAGACCAGGTAGCACCGGTGCCTGGCGCGCGTGAGGGCCACGTAGAGGAGACGCAGGTTTTCCGCCAGTTGTTCCCGTTCCGCCATGTTCCTGTGGTTGTTCAGATCGGGAGAGCCCAGGTCGAGGGTAAGGGCCATGTCGGCCGAGGCCTGATCGTGGAAGGTGAAGGGAACGCCCTTGACCCTGGAGCCGTCCCATGCGAAGGGGCAGAAGACGATGGGATACTCCAGCCCCTTGCTCTTATGGATGGTGATGAGCTTAACGGCGTTCTCGTCGCTTTCGAGCCGGAGCTGGTGCTCCTCCGTAGCCGGGCCGGCGTCGCTCCTGCGCATGGCGAGCCATTTCACCAGCCCGACCATGCTCAGATTGTTCTCCACGGCCGCCCCGTGGAGCACTTCCGACAGGTGCAGTATGTTGGTGCAGCGACGCTCTCCGCCAGTCAGGGACATGAGGCGCGGCAGCACTTTCTCTCCCGTCAGCAACGCCCTGAACATGCGGAAAAACCCGTATTTCGACCACGTTTCGTGATACTCCCCGAACCTTGCGAGCCACAGGTCCCAGCCGTTTTCATCACTCGAGAGGCGATCGAGTTCCTCTCCGCCGACGCCGATGAGTTCGGTCACCAGGGCGGACCGGATGAGCCGCTCGTCGGCCGGATTGGCGACGGCCGAAATGACGCGTTGCACCTCCACGGCCTCCCTGCTTTCGAAGAGGTTTCCCATATTGAAGAGAACAGAGTGTATTCCGAGTTGCGCCAGGGTTTCCTGGACCAGGAGTGCCTCGCGGTTCTTGCGCACCAGCACGGCTATGTCCCCCCGGCGCACGGGGCGCTCTCCGATGAGAAGACGTTTCTCCCGGCCCCGCACGAGGAGCCGCGATATCTCGGCGGCCACGGAACGGGCTATCACGGCAGCCGCTTCCCCTTTGCCGACCGGCTTCCCATTGGAGTCGTCCTCCGGCCGCAGGTACCAGATCCGTAGCGGCGGGGGCTTCTCGCCGTCAATGGTCAGGAACTGACGCTCCCCGGCGCTTGCAGGTCGCGCGGGCGGGAAGGAGATGCGGTCGAAGACGAACGGATTTGCGTTGTTGCCGAAGACAGCATTGACGGCCTCTATGAGACCGGGTTCAGAGCGCCAGTTCTCGGTCAGGGTGAACCTGGACGGAGTCTTATCGGCCGCGTCCATGTAGGTGAAGATGTCGGCCCCTCGAAAACCGTAGATGGCCTGTTTTGGGTCGCCGATCAGGAAGAGGACCGGGGCTTGCGTGTCCGTGGATTTCGTGCTGGAGGGCGTCGTTCCGAAAACCCGGTGGAATATGTCGTACTGGATGGAATCGGTATCCTGAAATTCGTCTATCAGGGCGGCTTTGTACTTCCGCCCGACGATCGCCGACATGAACTCGCCGCCGGGCCCGGCAACGGCGTGCTGGAGCTTCACCAGCAGATCGTTGAAGAATAGAACGCTCTTCGCGGATTTCCTCGCTTCCAGTTCCTGCCGCAAGTAGGTGAGAAATTCGATCTTGAGGCCGAGCGCCTTTTCGTCGTAGGCGGCCCGGAGGTTCTGGGCGGCCCGGAGAAGGTCCTCGCAAACCTGAAAAAGGGGATGAGCCGGAGGTTGCTTCCCGCTCTTGGTCCCACGTTCCAGTTCTCCAATCGTGAATTTCTCGAACCCCTTGCAGAGCAGGCAGTCGAGGCATTCACCGGAGAGGAACGCATCCATGGCGACGATCCAGTCCGGTATGCTGTTTTTCCTGTACTTCGACCTGTTGAGCCCGGGGTGCGTGGAGAGCATTTCCGCAACGGCGTCCCTGGATTCCCGCCAGCATTCGCAGGCCTTCCCGAATTGCCGGCGGAATTCCTCCTCCAGGGTCGAGCAGTCCGGCGCGCGCAGGGAGGAGGGTACGATTTTGACGTTCGCGCTGTTGGCCGTTCTTCTCGCCAGTTCGGTGAGGGCGGCGATGCCCAAGGCCTTGCGGGCATGGTTGAAGAAGAGGCTGGACGCCTTGTAAAAACAGCTTCGCCAGAAATCCTGAACGACCTCCCGGATGTAGGTTTGCTCATCCGTTGCCAGTTCGGCGTCGAACAGGATCGTGCTTGCGAATGCGTGATCCAGCAGGGTCCTCATGCAGAAACCGTGGATGGTGAAGATGGACGCCCGGTCGAAGTCGTTGACGGCGAAACCGAGTTTTCTCCGGGCCGCATCGGCGTCCGGATGCTTTTCGAGGAGCCGCGCCAGGAGGGGGTCTTTCGCTTCACGGCGGGAAAACGCGCGGTGGGCGTCGCGAAGCCGCATCCTGATCCTGTCCTTCAGTTCGCAGGTGGCGGCTTCCGTAAAGGTCACCACCAGGATTTCCTCCAGGGGGATGTCCTTCTCGATGATGAGCCGCAGGACGAGCCCGGTTATCGTGTAGGTCTTGCCGGTACCGGCGCCGGCCTCGATGAGGTTTGCGCCCGCCAGCGGACTGTCGGGAAGATCGAATTCCAGCATAGTGAGGTTTGCGCCCTGTTTCTCCCGGGCGGTTATTGCCCGTCCGGCCGCGCCCGAGCGCAGCTTCTGCATCCAAAACCCGTTTTACTTATTGACATGTTCGACAATTACGGAAAATATACCAAGCGGGACCCCTATGTCAAAGGCTTACTATTAAGGGATGGAGTGATGAAGCACATCCATGGCGTTTTTCTTTTCTGCATGATCGCGGCAATCGCAGCGGCCGGTCCGAGCCCGGCATCGGCTCAGTCCGCAAAGGAAATCAACAACAATCGGAACGCGGACAGGAACGCTTCCGGCAGGATCGAAGTTCCGCTCCCCGCGGAGAAGTGGACCGGAGACCTGGACGGCATGATGGAGCGCCGGATCATCCGGGTCCTGGTGGTGATGGGGAAGACGTCGTTTTTCATCGACAAGGGAACCCGGCGCGGAATCACCTGCGAGGCGATGGAGGCGCTGGAGAAAACAATCAACAAGAAGCTCAAGGCCGGGCGGCATATCGACATCGTTTACATTCCCGTGGCGCGAGACAAACTCATTCCGAGCCTCATCAGCGGAGTCGGCGACATAGCGGAGGCAAACCTCACCATAACCCCGGAGCGTGAGGCGTTGGTGGATTTTTCCGATCCCGGCGTCACCGGGGTAAAGGAAATCGTCGTGACCGGCCCCTCGTCGCCGCGGATTTCGACCCTGGACGATCTCTCGGGCAAGCAGGTGTTCGTGCGTCCTTCCAGCAGCTACCATGCGAGCCTTACGCGGCTGAACGAGGATTTCCGCGGCAGGGGCATGGCCGAAGTCGTGTTGAAGCCGGCTCCGGAAGACCTGGAGGACGAGGACCTCCTGGAGATGCTCAATGCGGGCCTGCTGCAGATCCTGATCGTCGACAGCCACAAGGCCGAACTGTGGGCGAAGGTTTTTCCCGGCATCAAGCTTCACCCGGATGCCGCCGTCCGGACGGGGGGCCGCATCGCGCTCGCCATCCGCAAGAATAGCCCCAAGCTCAAGGCAGGACTCAACGAGTTCATCAGGAATGTCGGGGGCGCTCTTTCCCAGGACGAACTGCTTTCCTGGTATCTCAAGCGCCTTCCCTATGTGAAGAACGCCACATCCGAGCAGGAAATAAAGAAGTTCGAACAGTTGATCGACATCTTCAACCGGTACGGGGACAGGTACGGCGTGGACCACCTTCTCATGCTGGCCCAGGGCTACCAGGAATCCCGGCTGGACCAGTCCGTGAAGAGCCCGCGGGGCGCCGTCGGAGTCATGCAGGTGCTTCCGGAAACGGGACGCCTGATGAACGTCGGGGACATCAGGGTCCTCGAACCGAACATCCATGCGGGGATCAAGTACATGCGCTTCATGGTCGATAAGTACTATGCCGACGAGTCGATGGACAGCCTGAACAAAGCCCTGTTCGCATTCGCGTCCTATAACGCCGGACCGTCGAGGATCCAAAAATTTCGGGAGACGGCATCCTCGCGTGGCCTCAATCCCAACGTATGGATGAACAACGTCGAACTCGTAGCGGCGGAGAAGGTCGGCCGCGAAGTGACCCAGTACGTCGGCAACATCTACAAATACTACGTGGCGTATCGGCTGGTGAAAGAACAGCAACTGGAGCGGGAGCAGGAGAGAAAACGGTGGATGGAGGAGCGGCATAAATAACCGCAATTCCGCGCATCGTATCGTTTAACGCGCAATCCGCCCGGGTTGAGCAAGAAGAACGCCGTGGGCTGACGCTGGAAGCATTGGCGGATCGGCGCCGGACACGTTATCGATCATCAGGCCGTGCAAGCCTGGGCGGACAGTCTTGACGCCGACAAACCGCTGCCGGGGCCGCACTGATGGAAATCAGTCTGCTTCGTTGAAGTATGACGAGTTCGCTCTCATTCCCGTCCGACATCCTTCCAATTTTTCAGCAGCGGGCTGAAGACATCCTCCGCAATGCGCGCGAAGTCGGGATCGAGGAGCGGATTGGTGGATTTGAAGCAAAGCCGCAGGTAAGCGTCCTCGGATTCCCCTCGGCTGAAATCGCTTCCGAACCATCCGGTCCGGACTTTCGCGATCGCATCCTCCGACTGTTTGCCGTCCGCCGTCACCAGTTTTGCGTACTTGAGGGAAAGCTCCGGAAAGAAGGGCAGGGGCCGGGTGAGTCCTTCCTTGTACAGTTCGAGGATGCTTCCCAGCACCTCCACGGCGCCTGGAACGGGATCGTAGCGCATTGCATGCCACTGTCCGTTACCGTCCAATCCGACGACCATGCTCTCCGACGGGTAACCGGGCGCCGCGCAGATATTCAGCACGAGGTGCATGATCCACATGCCGAGGTAATCCTTCGCCTTTGCAGTCGCATAGCGATACCGGATCATCCTCTCCGGGTAGATGGAATGGAGTCTCCCGGTGAGAGAGAACTCTCCCAGGCGGATGTCAACATCCAGAGGTTCCAGACGCCCGCTTCGCAGATAGGGCTCCATGCACCTGGAGAAGCTCTCGACTCCTTTGCTCATTTCCTTGAACGCGCATTCACCCGGCGTCCCGAGGGGAAGCCTTCCGGAAGCCTTCATCGCCGGGAAGAGTTCTCCGGTTCCGCAGCCGTTCATCGCCGACTCGACCAGGTCCTGAGCCATGGAGTGCTTCTCGAGCCCGTCCAGGTCGAAGCACTCGGTATCCTCGATGGAAAGGTCTTCCTCCTCGAGATAGATGCCCAAACGCCTGTTCAGGAGAAATCTTGCCGGATGGGCGAAGAACCGGCACAGGTCCGACACGGTTGTCGTCATGAATGTTTCGTCGGGTTCGGAGAGCGCCCCCGGGATAAACAGCTCGGGAGTTCCTTTCTCCAGCAGCATGCTTCGGGCTTCGGCCAGGTGTTCCCGCGAGTAGGAGAAAAGCTTCGTATCGCCTCTGAAGTATGCGGGATTGAAGGCCTGCAGCCGGTGCTTCGTGATGAACCAGTCGCAGTCGGGCGAGTCTCCATCGTCCGGAGGCCGGAACCCCTTGTTGATATAGTCCGCCAGTTCGCTGACGAGAACGGATGGCGGAATGATGCCGTTGTCCAGGCAGCTTTGTCCCGTGTAACTGATGTAGAGCCTGTCGCGAGCCGAGAGGACGGCTTCCAGGAAGAGATACCGGTCTTCGTTTCTCACCGACCGGTCGCCCGGCGCGGGCTGTTTGGCGATGAGGTCGAACTCCACGGGCTCCCGCCTCCTTGGAAAGTCGCTCTCGTTCATTCCGATCAGGCAGATCACCTTGAACGGGATGCTGCGCATGGGAAGCATGGAACAGAAAGTGACCCCTCCCGTGAGGAACCCGAGGCCGAATCCCCCGTGCTCCATGTGGCCGGCGAGGTGGCGGCTGATGAGAGTCGAATCCACGGCCCGGCTGAAACCAGAGACTGTCTCGATCTTTTTGAGGTCGGCCAGAGTTTGCAGCAAAGCGTTCATTTCGAGCTTCGAATCGTCATCCGGGGTGAAGAAACCGGATGCGAAACCGCGGAGATGGTCCGCCCACCGGCCGAGCGTCCGAGGTTCCTCCATGGACCGGAGGAACTCGAAGAGCCGCTCCAGGAAAGCCAGGAGACTTCCCAGGACTGAAGCCTCGCTGCCCTCGATGTGGTCGTAGGGGAGAATCCCCCGGAAAAGCTTCTCGTCCCCTCCCGGCATGGCGTAGCCCAGCAGCAGCCTGTCCGTGCCGGCGCTCCAGGTGTTTTCCCGAAACGCTTCGGAGCACCACCTGAGCCTGTTATTCTCATCGATTCCCCACCTGATCCGGACGTCGCGCACCCATTTGACGATGAGATCCAGGTCCGAATCCGTCAGGCCGAATGTGGAGCGAACCGGAAGCGCTTCCAGGACCGCCAGCACCTGCGGCGCGGTGATGCGTTCTCCCCGCAGATCCAGTATGTTCAGGAACGTGTCGATAATCCGGCTTTCCTTGCGCATGCTCCGGTCCGTGATACTGAAAGGAATCCGTTTCTCCTCGTCCTCAGGCGCGCCGAAGACCGCCTGGATGAACGGGGCGTACGATTCGATATCGGGCGCCATGACCAGGATATCGCGCGGGGCGAGGCCGGCGTCTTCTTCGAACATCTCCAGGAGGTGGTCGTGGAGGACTTCCATCTCCCGCATGGGGCCGTGGCAGGAATGGATCATCACGGACCGGTCGCGCTGCCCGAGCGGAATCCTCTCTTCCGGAGACTCCGCCGCATCCCGCAGGTTCAGGATATCCGACTGGATCGCGGCAAGGAGGCTGCCGCCTTCGGGGTCCGCGAAATACGAGGCTTCCAGGCATCCCTGAGCGACCAGCAGGTCGAAAAAATCGCGTCCGAGGACCCCCATGGAAGCCAGGAGGCTGTTGCCTTTCTCAAAATAGCCGTCTTCGGGAGACAGGGAAGCGGAATTCGGACCTGATGCAAGCCGCCTGATGTCCCGGTTGGATACTATGTCCCCCCAGTATTCCATGCAGGGATTGAGGAGAAACACGTTGACTTCCACAATGTGGGAGAGGGCCGCCAGAAGCTGCATATGGAAAGGAGGCAGGTAGGAAATCCCGAAAAGGGAGATTCTTTCGGGCAGGTTCAAGTCGCGCGAGGAGGCGCTCCGGATCGTTTGCAGCAGCCGTTTGCCCAGGGCGGCGCGGTGCAGCCCTTCACGGCCCCGCGAGATTTCCCTCCAAAGCGTCGCCTGCCATTGAGAGCGGGAATCGAGACCGGACTCCCATTCTTCGATGAGTTCACGGCGGTAGACGGCGTACTGGTCGAATACGTCGGCAATGCGTTTGGAGAGTTGCAGCAGCTTGAGCGCCGTCGGGTTTTGGTCCGGGCCGGAACCGGGTCCCGCTCCGGGTTCGGAGTTGGTATCGGAGTTGGTATCGGAATCGATGTCTGAGTTGGTACCGCCTCCGTCAAGGTAATTTTTCAGGGTCTCGAAACCAGGCCTTTCCAGGAGACCGGGCAAGATTTCCATGATCCGCCAGGCGCAAAATACGGGATCATAGATGGATGAATCCGCCAGGTCCGGGATGGCTGCCCGAAAGACAGAGTCCAGGAAAGCGTTGGGAAAGGGGAACCGAATGTTTGCGCATACGCCCAGGCGTGAGGCGATTTGCATGGAAATCCAACGCTCCATGCCCTTGCTCTGGACCAGGATGATCTCGGGATCGAAAGGCGACGGCAGGGAAGTCCCGATCACCCTTACCAGTTCTCCGGCCAACAGACCGAGCCTGTTTCCCGTATAGAGTTTAAACGATTGCATCGACTGACCGCCCGGCCTCCCTCGGTAATGCTCAGCATCTCAACCACGGCCTGAAGCGGCGCCTGTACCGCGGCGCCGGCCGCAAAGCCTCCTCGAACGTGACGAATCATCATCGGGTGGAATCACCCGGCCGTATTCTTCAGGAAAATGACGCGCATCGCAAGGAAAATCATCTTGCCGGGAGCGGCGCGAATACCGTCGCGGCGTCGGACAAATGGGCTCATGACTTTATTTCGGCTTTAATTTCAATCATTTATGTTTATATTGTTTTGTGTGATCTGGTGGAATATGCCTGTTCGAAAATGGACCATTCGAGATTTTATGAATTGCGCACCGATGCAGCATCGATACTGCCCGCGCAAATGCGCAAAGCTTAGGAGATATTGCATATGAGTACGATAGCAGTTCTTATTGACGATTTGTTCGAGGATTCGGAGTACACCAAACCGGCGGAAGCTTTCAAGCAGGCGGGGCACGAACTCGTCCACGTGGGGGCCGAGGCGGGTAAGACGGTAAAAGGAAAGAAGCAAGGGACCCAGGTTCACATCGACAAAGCCGCGAAGAATGTCGCCGTGGACGATTTTGACGCTATTTTCATTCCGGGCGGCTACTCCCCGGACAAGTTGAGAATACACAACGATGTAGTCCAATTCACCAGGGATTTCGTGGATAGCGGCAAGCCGGTTCTGTCGATCTGTCATGCGCCTCAGCTTCTCATTACGGCTCAGGCGATCCGGGGGCGCAAGATCACCGGATACGTGTCCATCGTTCAGGACATCAAGAACGCCGGAGCGGAGTTCATCGACCAAGCCGTCGTGGAGGACGATAACCTGATCTCCAGTCGCAACCCCAATGACATCCCGGCGTTTATCGACGCTTCCCTGGCCAAATTGAAAGAAATGGCTTTCGCATAGATTTGATTCAAGGAGATTCGAGACCATGATTACCGAAGAACTTGCCCGAACCAAAGAGATAGCCCGAGGAGAGTGGAGGGAGTTTCTCGACGCGTTCAGCCGTGTGTATGAGGGCTGGCTGGTGGACATTCAGATACGCGATGTCGGCGGTCACACGGAAACGGCGGCGGAGAATCTGAGGCTCCAGGGTATAACCGCGGACATGAAAGAGGACGTGGAAAACGTGATTACCATCATAGTGGGTAACGCTCTCGAGGACAGCTTGACCCACATCATTTCGGATCCGGTGCATATGAGAATCGAGCAGACGGAGGAGTCGGCGGATAAGGCGCTGGAAATTGAAAGCTCCGACGGGACCAAAACGGTTGTTATGTTCCATTCGCCGATGCACCCGGAATCGGTGAACGGCATAGTGTAAGCCCCGAATCACGGTCGCCCGCATGCAATCAACCGGTGGGCGGGACGATTTCCTTCCCGGCCCTGCCCACCGCAGCTACGCATTCTTCCTAGTTTATTTCTCCTGAGTCTAATCGATGACGACTAATGTGTCAGGAGTGATTATTCGAGTTGAGGTTTCAAAGCGTTGCTTTGTATGAAAGCCACTTCACTGCCGTGTCAGTTCGAAATCCCGATGTTTTGGCAGCTCAGACTGGAATTGATGCATGATTATCCTATTGCCACAATATTCAGTTGGATTGAACCCCTTCCGAGGATCTGCTGAGAGACCGTATTACCAGTTCCGGCTGAGTCGGCAGCTTAATGAGCTCACCAAATCCCGGAAGCATGCGATCGGTATTGGCCTGCTCCACATCCTGGCCCTCAAGACGGCTTGTCCCCACCTCAGCGAATAACTCTTCAAGATTGGCTTTCCATAGATCATGGAGGGAATGGAGTGGTTGATATCAAAGCCGACGTGGACTATCAACGACCGTGAGAAAGTAGTCCAAAATAGGCGATGAGGAAGTCGTCCGTCATGGCGGCCAGGAATAGACCGGCTTTTTTCTTCCGGTTTTTTGCTCGCTCAAGTTCGTTTTACTTCACTCCTTTTTGTTTTTCTACTTCGGTATTTTCTTCCCTTCGCAAGCACCGCATGGTCTTTCATGGATTTTTCGGGGGAAGCCATGGGAGATCAGATTCGGTGTATTCATTGCTCTTGCCTCTTCTTTCCTGATCCACGAGTGAAAAACCAGCGATATTGCAGTAAAAAAGAGTGTCAGCGTGCCGGAAAGAGGCTGTGGCGGAAGGAAAAACTTGTTCGTGATCCTGACTACAAACTGAACCAGAGTGATTCCAATGAGCAGTGGCGTGGTCGCCATCCCAATTACTGGAAGGAGTATCGCCTGAGCAATCCCGAGTATACCCGCCGCAATCGTGAGTTGCAGAAGGTACGCGACAGCCGGGAGATCGATCTTGCAAAGATGGACGAGTCAGAGCCGCAACCTCTCGTAATACAAGGAACTTATTATCTTATGCCGGAATCGGCAGATCTTGCAAAGATGGACGCGTCGGCGGTGAAAGTGTATTTGATTCCAGCAACATAGCTCGCAAACTCCCAATCTTGCAAAATAGGACTCGATAGGCTCACGTATCTCCTTGGTGTTAGGCTTGCCCGGAAAGGAGAAAAACATGATTAAAAAGATTCTGGTTCGTGAGCGTGTAAGGAAAATCAAGGCTGATTTTGCCTGTATCGAGCACCGGTTCCTTCGGGATGGCTTCGTAGCCTCTCTCACGCACTTTGAGCTATTGCTCTACTTCTTTCTGGTTCTGGCAGCTGACCGGGATGGACTTTCATTCTATGGCTACGATACCATCTGTTCCATCTTGAAGATGGAGGTAGACGACTACATTGAGGCAAGGAACGTAAGGTTCCCCCCAAAGTCAAGACAAGAAATCGGCCGAGCTAAGCTTTTTCCAC
>CAYOVG010000112.1:0-18485 GCA_964407285.1 uncultured Syntrophobacteraceae bacterium | reverse complement strand
GGAGGACTCGTGAATGGCGCCGCCGCCGGGTTTCATGCCGCGTCGTGGAGTAACTGGCTTTCGGCCGCCTGGTCCGGCCTGAAGGCCCATGTAGGGACCAGCGGGAAAGACGCGGGCCAAATCACCAGTCGGGATCATAAGACGGGCTGTGCAGCGTCTGTCAAGCCCGCCTCCGTCAAGGCCCCGGGCGCCGTGGAGTACCGGCTGGACGTGTATTCCCGGCTGCGGGATCAGGTGACCAGTGTTCCGATACGGTCGGACGGCGGATGGGCGACGGCGTGGCAGGATACGATGAGTTTAATCGGTCTGAACCAGGGCGCGGACTTTCACTGGACATTCCAGAAAGCCATTTCCCAAGACGAGCCGGAGGCTATAAAAAGTGTTCGTATGACAGCCTATTCCGGTACGGCCTCTATCTGTAATAGAGGTGTAGCCTTAGATGTTCGTAAGCCGGTTCCTCCGCTGGTGACGCTCAAAGTGGAATCCAAGACGGCCCGCGCGCCCGCCATGTTTTTGTGCAGGACCAACGTAAGCGGGGGGGTAAAGCCCTTTACGCATACATGGTCCGATGGACTGACGGGTCAATGGGGAGTGGCAAATCGGTTTTACACAATTTTGGAACCCGGAACATACGCCATCGGCGTATCGGTTACCGATGCCAACGGCGACTATGACTACGACTCGATCCAGGTTATCGTCACTCCTCCGGAGGTAAGACTCACCTTTATTCAAGCCGCGACGAAAATCGAGATAGGCGGAAGCGGCACATGGCATGTGAACGCATCCGGCGGAACGCCGCCGTATTCCTATGCGTATGCGTTCAGCGACGGGCCGTCGGGTGGCGGGGACCTTTTCAGCCGGTGGTTCGATACGCCCGGTACGCGCACGGTAACCGTAACGGCCACGGATTCCGGCGCGCCGCCGTCGACGGCCACCGTTACTTCTTCGGTATGGGTGCCCGCACCCGAACCCAAGCCCTGCGCGCCCCCCGACTGTTGCCCGGAAAAGCCCCAGGTGTGCGGTCCCCACTGTATCCCGGCGGGGGCGGTTTGCTGCAATTGGGGGACCGGCGGCTACTGCGCCCCGTCCGAAACCTGCTGCGGATCGGGCTGTTGCATTGCCGGAGACTACTGCTGCCCGGATCAGGCCGGATGCTGCAAAGTGGGCGATCACTGTTGCACGGGCGGAGGCTGCTGTCCCGCTGCGGCCCCCAAATGCTGCTATCCGGGTTGCTGTCCCGAGACCTCCACGTGCTGCGGCAGCGGCTGTTGTCCTCCGGGATCGTTCTGCTGCGCGGACAAGACGGGCTGCTGTCCGAACGGCTACGAGTGCCTCCCGGGCGGCAAGTGCCGCCCCATCGGTATCGGAGCGATGGCGGACTTTACCGAATACCAGTACATCGAATCTCAGTATCCGAAGACGGAATCCCCCTGGATGGATTCGCTGGAATAGCGACGGAAGACCGTTTTGACTACGGGTTCGGGCCGTGGGAGCGGGACTGCGAACTCGTGGGCCGACGCACATGGCAATTACTTCGGGAGGGTATGTGTGGAATCGAACCGTGACAGTCGTCGGTGGACCTGTGAAATAGCTTTGGTCCACATTCCTCGAAAGATTCCTGATAAATTCGACAAGTCTGGGAGAAATTCTTGGGAGGTTGTGGGGTATCACATGATGCACCCTATGTTGAATAGTGCAAGCGCACGATCGGAAATCGACACGGTTCGCCGACCCGATGGATTCGGCGGTAAGGGATCTCCCTGCATGATGACCCCGACTCACTATAGGAGTCTTCTTCGTAGGCCGTGATTCCGCCTTATTTCTCCACGGCTGATCGTTTGCTTAACGAATAAAGGAGCGGCAACGAGGCCAATTGAGCGGCCACGGAGAATAGCGATAGTACCGTCAGCGATCGATCATATAAGATACCCATCAGGGTACTGCCCGAGAACCATGCGAGCCCGAATCCTGCATTGAAAACCCCGAACCCTGTCGCTCGGTGTTCTCGGGGCACGATGTCCGCAACGATGGCTCGGATGATGGATTCTTGTGCGCCCATACCTATGCCCCACAGTGCCATTCCTGTGATGAGCAGCAGGGGTCCGGACAGAAAGACGAGCGGAGCGCTCCATGCCGACACCCCGACGACGACCAGCAGGACCGGAATTCCCTTTCGGTCATACAATCGTCCCAGAAGGAGGGCGCTCAACGCGTCGACCCCCATGGCGCCGGCATAGACCAAAGGTATCCAATGGTCGTCCAGGATCGCGGCGGTCTTCATATGAAACGCCGCCAACGGATAGTCGGCGAACCCGAACGCAATGCAGGAAACGGCGGCAAGGTAGACCCAGAAGGGCGAGCGAAGACTCGATGTTTCCTCGACGTCAAATGTTGGCTCCAGGTTCTGTGGTTGAGGGTAGGTAATCCGAGCCACAAAGAGTACCACCAGGGCCAACACGGCAGGCAGGGCCAACACCGCGAACCCGTATCGGTAACTACCTGTGCTTGCCAGCACAGCGGCCACAATCATCGGACCGATCATGGCGCCGACTTGATCCATGGCTTCATGGATACCGAACGCCCACCCGCGGCCCAAGCCGTGAGCCGCATGCGAAAGCATAGCGTCCCGGGCCGGTGTTCGGATGGCCTTGCCTAAACGTTCGGCCATAATGAGTATCGCGGCGGTCTGCCAATTTCCTGAAAGAGCCAGTGCCGGTACAGCGAGCAGATTGATCGCGTACCCCAGAATGGTAACCATCCAGTACCGATGTGTTCGATCGCTCAGATAACCTGCGACGATCCTCAAGCCGTATCCGATGAGTTCTCCCATGCCGGCGATTATGCCCACTGCGGTCGCCCCGGCTCCAAGGACGGCCAGATAGGGACCAGTAATACTGCGCGCAGCCTCGTACGTCATGTCGGCGAAGAGGCTGACAACGCCCAGGAGAAGCACGAAACGGAGGCTGATCTTTCCGATTCTCTTACTCGACTTTGGACTCTGCCGGAATATCGGTACCTGTGTCATACTGCAATTTCTCCTAATTTTACATGTTCCCGGCTTTTCTATGGTGAAAAAGCCCTCGGAAAGCGCCTCCTTCTTTTCGAATCAAGTTCTCATGGAAGAATCTCGTTGATATCGGGCCAAATCCACTTTGAATCTTTCCAATTCCGCGATCCGGTTGCTCAAGCGAGCCACCTCGGATGCGACGGTTCCTCCTTGGGCCTTGCGTCGAAGCGCAGCCGCTTCCATAGCTCCTTTCGTGGCGGCTATGGTTTCTTCCAGGCGGTTTTTGATAAGGGAGGCACACTGGGCGAAAGAAACATTCAGATTCTGGAGCATGGCCCACCGGATGTTTTCCACATTCCGCAGTACCAACTCATTTAGCTTTTCATTCATGGATTTCAAGAACGGCAGCGGATCCGCACTCCAGGTGTTCAAAACCAAGTAAGGCCTTCTTTGGATCTTCAGAATTTCTTCCTGCTGGAGGGGGCGATAAGGCACCTGAAAGAGGTCGGCGGCTGCGTGTCGCAACGTTTCGACAAGCCGGGTCAACCGCTCTTCATGCGGGGATAGAGACTCCTTGAGGCGGGTCTCAACAAGCTCCTTGAGAGTTGCCTGTTGCTGTCCAAAAAATTCGGGTATGGCCTTGGCCCAGGCTTCCTGAATACTCGCTTTGGATGATGTTCCAGAGTGTCTCGAATCACTGTTCATGATATCCCTTAAGAAACTCTCCGCTTTCTGACTCAGAATGCGGGCTTGTTCCTCCAGGAATGCGGTGATCCGTTTTTTGTCCCCCTCCAGAACGTCCTGAATCATAGTTCGTTCTCTCGCGGCCCGGTTCAAACTCGCCTCAAACAGGGTGATCTTTTCCTCGAGCACCTTTTGGGGGAGTTTTAGTGCTTGAACAGCAATAGCGGCCTCCATGGACACCACTTCGACCGAAACCAGAGCCCTATGCGAAATGGCATCCGATAAAGCGTTGAATTTTTCATGGGCTAGAAAATCCACAAGGAACGACTCCAACTGAGCTAGACCGCTTGCCGTCCAAAGAGTCGGATCTCCCGCCAAGCGCGCTTCCATACCCCGACGGGCCGAAACGCAAAAAACAGGACTTTCTTCTTCCCAACAGGCGTGTTCGGTCAGAACGCGTTTGTAAAAAGAGATCGCCTGATTGAGTTCCCCTTCATCCAGATAATCGATCTTATTGAACACGAAAAACAGCCGCGGCACCTTTTGGCGGACCTGTTGGAGAAACTCCAATTCAACTTCAGTGATGGGCGGGTCGGCTGAAATCAGAAACAGGGCCGCATCGCATTGCTGCAAAAAATTGAGCGTAGCCAACGTATTATGCTTGTAGGTGGAGCCTATCCCCGGTGTGTCGATTAGCACGACACCGCCGGCGAGTATGCGTGAGGGCATATCTACCTGCACCTCGGTGATGTTGAGTCTGTTCTGTGGGTTGCCTTCCTCTGTCACGAATCTGGATAAATGAGTGTTCATTTCGTGTGTTGATCCGCCGATGAATTCATCCACCTTCCGTCCGCCTTCGCAATGTACCCTTATTTTGGGCGCCTTACCGAATTGGATGAAAGTCGGTACGGCGGTCAGAGGAACAACTCCGACCGGAAGAATCGCCTCACCCGTCAACGCGTTAAGTAATGTGCTCTTGCCGCGCTTAAACTGCCCAAGAACGGCCAGATGAAATCGACCTTGGATCAATCGGTCCTTCAAGACCAGCAATCGGCGACGCCCGTGATCATATTCCGGACCCAAGTCCGCAACCATGGCAGCTGCTCTTTCCAGAAGCCGCAAAAGCGAACGGCCGTCTTCGCAAGGTATC
This sequence comes from uncultured Syntrophobacteraceae bacterium, assembly GCA_964407285.1. GTDB lineage: Bacteria > Desulfobacterota > Syntrophobacteria > Syntrophobacterales > Syntrophobacteraceae > CAYOVG01. The sequence goes on along the minus strand of CAYOVG010000112.1, from coordinate 13,644 downwards.
GGTTCAGATTGCCGTGTCATTCCTGCTCCTTTCCTGCCATACACCGGAGAACGATCTCTTCCGTGCGGCAATAAAAAACCGCCTCAGGGCACTCGATTTGATGAACACACTACTGGACGTTTTCGTCGCTAGGAGTCATCAGCCCGGCCCGGGCGGTTATCAGGGAACTCCATCCCCTTAATTTGCACAAAGCTTATCAAAGCGGTTCCCAAATGGCAAGACAGAGAGATTCTTTCGGGCGTCCGAAAGGAAAACCGCAGTCGGCTGAAGAGGAAATTTCCCTAGGGGGCGTGTTTCATGCCGCGGTCCGGGAAACGATCACCGACCCGGATGAGAGGAGCGTAGGAAGGCCTCCCGCGGTGCTGGCTAGCCGGGTGTTTCCGGAACTGAGGGAAACATAAGCAAGACAGTGAGTGAAAAGCGCCGTGGAGATGCCGGTGGGGATTCACCGGGTCCGCCCGAAGCTCCGAACATACGTGGCATGCTCCCGAAACCAACGGGTTTGATGCAACTTTCCACTATTTCCTTCGGTTGTTTAGATGGTCAATCTTTTGTAGATCCTGGGTAACATGCCGGGCAAGAGACGGACATCCGGTAGAATTATGCTTCGTGTTCCAGGGGTCATCCTCTTCAAGTAATCGGCGCCCTTTTGATCCGAGGTGATCAGGAAGGGCTGTATGTTGCAGTTGGAGGCTTCCTGAAATGCCTTTGCAGTGTCCTCGATGGCGTAGTCCGACCCTCCGTAGTCCAGGTCGTAAGGGCGTCCGTCCGTCAGCACGATCATAAGCCTGGTTGTCGCCGTGGTTCCTTTCAGTTTCTGAATGGCATGGCGAATCGCCGCTCCCAAGCGGGTCTGCCTTGCGGGTTCCAGGTTGCCCAGCCGATTTTCGCTCCTTTCTCCGAAAGGTTCGGCGAAGTCCTTGATCGTAAATAGGTCTACCCGGAGGCGTCCCTCCGACTGAAATCCAAAGATGGCATAAGGGTCTTGAAGAGCGTTCAATGCTTCGGCCATGAGCACCATCGCCTCTTTTTCGGTGTCGATCACTCGATGGTCGTTCACTTTCTCCTGAGTGGATATGGAAGCGTCCAGAAGAAAGAGGACAGCCGTATCCCGAAGGCGTTTGTCCCGGTGGATGTAAACAGAGTCGGAAAAAAAAGCTCCGGAACGAACATCCACGACGGCTTGGACCAGCGCATCCAGGTCGATTTCATCCCCGAAAGGCCGTCCTCGCAGCTTTCGGAATCTCTCGGGCTTCAGCCTCATGAACTGGCGGCGCGTGTGGGCGATGAGTCCGGACAACCTCCGGCGTGCATCAGGGACAAAGGGATTGGGTTCGTCCTTGGGAAGGCGTTCCCGGACCCGACACCAGTCGGCTTTGTACTGGCACAAGTCGGAGTCCCATTCCGGGTAGAAGAACGAGGTGAAATGTTCATTCACTTCTTCCGGGAACGGCGAGGGTAACGCAAGCTGCCGCAGCAGGTCGTTCATTCGTTGCCAGAGCCCCGATGAATCCAACGCTCCTTTTTCCATCAAGGAGGCAAGCAGCGATTCCAAGGCCTCCGGCGAGAGGCCCCATTGTGCCTCGCCCCTTTGAGCCAAAGTTCGGATAGCTGACTGCGTTTCCATTACGGGGAGAGAAGGCAATTCTCCCCACCAGGGCAGAGGTCCGCGGAAATCTTCGGACAGCTCGTATGGATAGAGCCCCGGCAAACCTCCCTCCACCAGCTCCTCCATCTGGTTACGGAGGCCGGGTAAGAGACGCAACAGAAAACCGTCTGCCGCCAAGTGAGCCTCTACGGTATGGATGCTTTCCGGGACGCCTTGCTTTCCCGAGTTCCGCTGGTGAAGAAGGACGGCCTGGTGCAGCGCCATAAGTTTAAGGAGCGGAAAAGAGTGCACGGCAGAGGGGAGATAGACGGCCAGACCCGGAGTGCCGGAACGAGGCGGGGATGTGTGGTTCTCAACCCGGGAGGTGTCGGCGAGTATACTAACGGACTGTCCCAAAACCGCCTCACAGATCAGACCGAGAATGCGCGCCGTTTCCTCTCTGGTGCAAATGGAGTTCACGGCCATGTTCCTTGTCATGTTTTCCCTCCGGCTGGACAACACCAATATACCATGAACCCTTTGAAAATGGCCAAGAGAGGAAAGCCGATGGATTCGCAGCCGGCTTGTCCGGCGCTCTATGTCGGGATGCCCATGAAAAAAGGAGGTAGAATACGGAGAATTGCCGATTGAACGCCGGAAGCGGGCGCCCGGGTTGCACGGGTGGTGCGGGTCCCTCCTACGGATAGACCTAAGCCGTGGTTAATTCACCCGTTTTCATGGGCCTGGAAGGGCAGTGAGAGAAACGGGGTTTCAGTAATCATCGAATCATGGACAAACAAAAATCCAGGTGCGTTTCATTTTCCTTTTCGTTTCGACTGGGTGGGTTTCAGCATTTTCGGCATCCGGGTTCAAAGGCAGTGACGTTAAGTCCTCCATTGCCCGTGACGCTTTTTCGTAACAAGCATCCGCCCGAGCCTCTACGGCTTCTCAAACTCCCCAGTCCCGGAGGATCGTCTCAAAGGCGGACCGGCCGCCGTGCAGCACGCCCGCATATCCGCCGCCGGGATTTCCCCAGGCGCCGGCCAGATAGAGCCCCTGGACGGGTGTCTTGTTGGGGATGCGATTCATATACGCATTTTCCAGGGACTGTTCAAAACCGTATATGGCCCCATCGGTATTGCCGGTGAACCGCCGATTGGTCAGCGGCGTGGCTGCGTCTTGAACCTCTATCATCGACGAAAGTCCCGGAATGAGGTCCTTTTCCGCGCGACGGATGAGCGTTTCCGTCCAGCGGTCCTTCACGGCCTGATATGCGTCCTTCCGGCCCGCCTCATAATCGGTTTCAAGAGGCCGCCAGGGTTCGTACCCACACAGGGAGAGGATCATCAGGGTGGAACTTCCCGGCGCGGAGTATCCTTCAAACAGATGATCGTAGAGGGTGACGCTGTAGGAAGCGTTCTCGATGTCGCCCGTCAAAGCCAACTCGTAACATTCCTCGGGCGAACGATGGGATTGCACGTCGGTGCTGTATCCCGGAACCTCCCGGGTTATGGATCGGTTCAACCCAAGCCAGACGATGAAACTGGATAGGCTCGGACGGTAGGATTTCAGTCGGCGCAGGTAGTCGGCCGGTACGCTCTTTTCGGGCAGCATGCGCTCGAACAAAGTCGGCGCGCTGCCGTTGCAGACCACCGTGCGAGCCGGAAGGATCTTGCCTCCGGAGACGGATACTCCCGATACGGCGCCCTTCTCCAGCAGGATCCGCTCGGCGGTGGTGTTGTACAGAATCTTTCCTCCCGCGGCTTCGATGGATTCGGCCAAAAGGTCGCTGAGTCGTTGGGAACGATCCTTTATGTAGAAGGAACCGTTCTTCAGATAATCGCCGGTGGCCACGGCATAGTAAAAGCCCGATAATTTGGAAGGAGGGAGCCCGTAGTATCCCCACAGAAAGGAAAGCAGATTGCGGAGTTCCGGTGAACGAATGTGCTCGGCCAGCATGTCTTCCAATGTCTTGGTTCTCACCTTCCACATGTTGCGATAGAGCAAAGGGAAGAACGGCTTTGTCACCGTCTTGAATGCACTTCCTTTTTTCCCGTAGGCCTCCGTCTCGTCATAAACGGCCAGCAGGTCGGAAACGAAACCGCGGATACCATCGGCCTCTTGAGGAAACCTCGTGGAAAGTTCCCGGACCAGACCTTCGGGATCCGCTTGCGGGATTATCACATCGCCGGACTCGGTTTTGATGCGGTAGGTCTCGGGCAGTGGGACCAATTCCAGTTTGTCCAGAATGCCCAATTCGTCCAGGATCCGGGCGGGTGTATTGTTGTGAATAGAGGTCCCGTGGAGCGACACCTCGAAGATGTATTTTCCTCCGGCGCGATCGAAGGCGGTGGCATATCCTCCGGGTATGGAATGCTGTTCCACCACGGTTACCGGAACGCCCCGGCCGGCCAGGTAGGCGGCACAGGTCAACCCGCCCAATCCCGCGCCGATGACCACCACGGGGTATCGCCCCTCATGCTTCTTGTCTTCCGCGTAGACCGGCAGCTTTCTTGAATTCAGGGTGAGGGCGGCGGCGCTTATTCCCGCCGCCGCGATGAAACCGCGTCGCGATATTCGGTGTGCCGGCATGTCCGTACCTCCTTTGACAGGCTGTTGAAAAACGCGATCTACTGTCACGCCTTCTAAGCGACGCTTCATCCTTCGTCATTGCGGCGCACCGTACGCCTCATTCCAAAGGATTCGCCACGCCAACGGCGTGGCTTGCTTCTCCTCGTTTTTCACCCGCCTGTCCGAAACCGTGTTTATCAACGGGTTGTTCAGGATCTTACAATCACCGTCGTTCGCTGAATTGGTATCGAGTTCGGTTTCAGTCTAAATGGAAATCTCCGGTCTATTCAATCCCATTGCGACGAAGTGGCGAAAACAGGGCCTGAAGTGGAAAACATGCGGTATCCTCTGCTCAAAGAATTCATGGCGGTTCGTCGTTGACTCCACTCTGAGGGCAAAACACTGCACCGTGACCCCCAGGAAGCCCGCCCTGAAGAGTCCTCTGGGGATATGATACACCATTGAGTCCTCCGGATGGATGGTTTTCTTGCATTGTGACTGAAATGAAACATATCGGTCACGATTTGGTCTAAAAACCAGGGGATAAAGGACGGCAGAAATCATTCATAGGACCAACAGGGAACCCTTTGGGTTCCGTAGTCAGGGAGCTGAGGATAGATGGACCACTACATGCATGAAGTTCCAGGTAGGATACGGGTGAAGATCCCTGCGGTTCAGAGGAACCCTCAGGCTGCGGCTCAACTGGAATCCGCGTGCGCACATCTGTTCGGAGTCGAATCGGTTATGGTGAACGCCGTCACGGGTAGTCTCATCGTCCGGTACGACAAGGAAAAAACGCATTCGAAAGGAATATTGAATCGCTTGAAGGAGCTCGGATTTGTGGACGAATCCAAACTGAAAAGCAGTCAAGAGCGCTTTGAAACCGCCACCGGCAACGCCGCCCGAGCCGTAGGAAGGTTCTTTTTCGGATTCGCCATGAAGAGGGCCCTGGAAAACTCGGGCCTCTCCTTTTTGGCGGCGCTCATGTAATTCCTACCTTCAGCGGCCGACCGGCCTTTCTGAACAGACCGTACGATCCCGTCCCGCCTGTGCGGGAGCCTCACCGAAAACCGCATAAGCCTACCCGCCGGAGACCTTAGTACTCCGTAAAGACGAATGATTACTTACGATGGGGCCGAGAAAGCGTTGCGAGGATTCCTCGGCCGGCTCAACACAATTCGGCGGCGTCCGGATAAAGGGTGGGTTTATCGGAAGCATTGCCGTTTGAAAGGAAACGCGGAAGAGACTCTTCAGCCTCCGCTCCGGCATCCTGCCAGGGCCGTTGTGCAGTTTCCAGCTGAGCCGGAAACGTGCGCTGTATGCCCTTCAGTGTCCGGTTGAACAGGAGGGTGGCCAGCGCTCCGCCGACCACCACCAATCCGTCCAGAAGTTTTAGAGGAGCCAACCCCAGCAGACGCCGCATAGCGGGGATGATTACGGTCAGACAGTGAAGGACCAAGGAACCGCCTACGGCGATGTCCAATATCCGGTTGCGCGGTTTAGGGCGTCTTAACATCATGCCCGGTGTGCCGGAACGGCAGGTAAGGGCGTGGAGCAATTGGGAAACGGCCAAGGTGTGAAAGGCCAGGGTCCCGGCGGGCCCCCGGCTCAGGAGACCGTACCCATAGGCTCCCAAAGCCCCGGCGCTCATAACGGCGGATTCGCGCAACATGTGCCGGAAGTCGGACCCGGTCAGCAACGGTTCTTGCGGGTTCCTGGGGGGGTGTTCCAGGATTCCAGGCTCCACGGGTTCCAAGGATAGGGCCAGACCCGGAAAGATATCGGAGATCAGATTGATCCAAAGCAACTGCATGGCGTTCAAGGGGGATCCCAAACCTGCGGCCAGTGCGGAGAACACCAGCAGGAGTTCGCTCAGGTTCGTCGAGAGGGCGTAATGAACGGACTTCTTCAGATTCAGATGGATGGTCCTGCCATCCTTCAACGCGGTAATAAGTGCTTCGAGATCGTCATTTTCCAAGATTACGTCGGCCACTTCCCGGGCTGTATCCGTTCCGGCTTTTCCCATGGCGATGCCGACATCCGCGGCTTTGAGCGCCGGGCCGTCGTTGATCCCGTCGCCCGTCATGGCCACGACCCGGCCTCCGGCCTGTAAGGCCAGCACGATTTTAAGCTTGTCGCCGGGGCTTACCCGGGAATACACATGGGCGCCCTGATCGAAGGACAGCGGCGTTCCTTTCTTCCGGACCGCCAAACAACTCGCTTCCACCAAGCGCAAGGGTTCCCCGCCGGCGAGACCCACGAACTGGGCCACGGTGTATGCCGTGGTGCTCTGATCCCCCGTAAGCATCACCGTGCGAACTCCGGCTCGATGGAATCGCCGGATCAGCTCCGGTACGCCCTCCCGTACAGGATCCGCCATGCCGACCAGGCCAAGCCATGTCAAGTCCCGAGCCCCTTCCTGGTCGTCGGGTCCCGTTTCGCGGGACTGGGCGAATCCCAGAACCCTCAGGGCTTGGGCCGCCATGCGCTCGTTTTCTTCCAGGATGGTTATTCGATCGGCCTCCGTGAGCAAAATCTTCTGTCCGTCCTTGTAGTGCCATCCACACAAGGCCAGGACATCTCTCGGGCTTCCTTTGACGGAGAAGAGTTTTCTGCCGTTGGGCTTGGCGTGGACGGCCGTCATGTAGAGCCTGGTTTCACTGCGTTCCGTCACCCGGGACAAGGGATACGTCCTTCGCATTCCCACGGCGTCTACACCGGTCAGGTCCGCCAGGTTCAGCAGGGCAACCTCGGTGGATGACCCGATAAGCTCCAGCCTGCCGCCTTCGCCGTTCCTGATACGCGTGCCGCTGCAGAGAACGGCCACGCGGACGATTCTTCTGAATTCACGATACTCGGAGGATTCCCTATATTCGCCGGGGTCCACGGGCCGGCCTTGGACGAAAAAGCGTCCGTTGCGAATGGCGTAGAGGCGCATGCCGCAATACACTTCCGTGACACTCATACGGTTCCAGGTGATGGTGCCGGTCTTGTCGAAACAGACGGTTTGGACGGCTCCTAAAGTTTCTATGGCGTGCAGGCGCCGCACGAGCACACCGTGTTGTCGCATTCGGTTGACCCCCAGGGCCAGTGTGGTGGTTGCCGCTGTGGGAAGCCCTTCGGGTACTGCGGCGGCGGCCAGCGAGACGGCCGTTCGAATCATGTGTATCAGCCCTAAACCTCGCATGACGCCGATGCAAAGCACGGCTACGCACGTGGCCAGTCCGGCCAGCACCAACTGGTTTCCGATGGTGCGCAGTTGACGTTCCAGGGGAGAGCGAGGGGTCTCGGCCTCTCCCAACAAAAGCTGCGCCTGCCCCATTTCGGTTGCGGTTCCCGTGGCGACGGTGATGGCGATTCCGCGGCCGCCGGTGACCAAAGTGCCGCAGTAGACCATATTCCTGCGGTCCGCCATTGGGATTCGGGCATCCCGGACTACCGCGATGCTCTTGACCACGGGCATGCTTTCACCGGTGAGCGCCGATTCGTCCACCATCAGGTGCTCGGCCTCAAGCAACCTGGCATCCGCCGGCGTGAACATTCCGGGTTCCAACAGGAACACGTCGCCGGGCGCCAGATCCGCCGATGAGATTTCCCGTGTTCGGCTCTCGCGCAGGAGTTTGACGGTGGGCGGCGTCAGCCGTGTCAGGGACTGCAACGTCTTTTCAGCTTTGCTTTCCGTTACATATCCGATGATTGCATTGAATAGCACTACTCCAGTGATAATCGCCGCATCCAGCAGCCCTCCCGTCAGGACGGACAGGCCCGCTGCTCCTGCCAGTAATGCCGTGGGAAGGGATCGGAGTTGTCCGGCGAAAATCGCAAAACCGGAACGGATCGGTGTCTCGGGAAGCTTGTTGGGGCCAAGACGCTGGAGCCGCTCGAGGGCGGCTTCGTGCGTCAGACCGGATACGGGATCGGATTCCAGCCTGAGACATACGGAAGCCGGGTCCAGTGCGTGCCAGGCGATGTGTTCCTCGTCCCGGCCCACCCGGCCGGCGACGAAGTCGTTGACCGGGCAATGCTCTATGGCCCGTGGGTGCGGCTGTACAGAGGGGACCGCGTCCAGGCCGGCGTTTCCCCGACGCTGAATTCGGGGAGGTGCGGGATCGCCGGCTCCGCTATCCTCGAGTATCGCCAGCAGCCTCTCAGCCACACGCTCCTGGTCCCATGCCGGATCGTACTGCACCAGGACGTTGCCGGTGAGTGTACCGGCGACCACGCTCAGGATTCCTGCTTTGCGTCTCAGGGAGGCTTCAATAAAAACCTTGAGGGTTGGACAACGATACAGGCCGCGGACCTTGTATCTGCCGCGGCCTGCAACGCTCGCGTGTACGATGCCTACAAACGTATGGTTTTCAGTCCGGAGACTTCTGCTTGGCCACATCATCCATCATCAGTTTGGTAAAGATTCCGAAGGCATACCAGAAAGCGGTGTACCAGGGGGGCATGGGGAGTCTCCCTCTAAAGACTTGTAGTGCGCCGATAGCCAGAAGGCCCACGAAAACGGCCTTTTTCAAGTCGACTTCACCCGACGTGAAGGCTAGAATCCGGCTGCTGAACCGTCTTAAGGGGCTGAGGACGCGCTTCTCCATGGGCGCCGAGGCTCCTGCTTCGGGATTCAATCGAAAAAACCCCCGGGTTTCGGCAAACTGGAGAAACGCTTCCACGTCGATACCTTCATCTTCCAGAAGTATAGATGCCGCGCTGGGGCTCACGTGCACACTGCGATACGCCAGGAAGCGCCTGCACTCTTCCTGTAAGCGGCCGAAATAGGAACGGTCGCCCCTTTTCGATGGAATCTTGATTCTGAGCCTTGTCTCGGTGGAATGCGCCAAAAAACCTTCGGGCTGCATGTCATTAAGCCCCTTCGATGGAAGCGGCGGACGCTTCTTTGCGTTCGCGAGCCAGTTCGTCCTGGGCCTCGGCGGCCAGATCCTCCACCATTTCTTTGGTTTCGGCGGTGATCTCCTTCGCTTTTTCGAAAAGACCAAGACCCCTTTAATAGCTCCTTTGGCAACGGGTCTCAGAATCCCCGTCACCGCGGGAATGACAATGGGCGCCAACAGCGCGGCGCCGATTCCCACGGCAATGCCGGTTCCCAACTCCATGCCTTTGAAGATCTTGATTGTGACGACTCCTTTCTCTGGACTGGTACGAAATACAGCAATCCCCCATGGTCCAAGAAAACGGCGCCAATGGAATGCTCCCTGCAAGAGAGCGCAGCTCTATGCAGTCAAAAGAACCCCCTCCCCGCATTCTCCAGCTGCGGAAGGCAACCCCGCTGGAATCCATCGCATCGGGTGTTCGAAGAAATTTCTCGAGCAAAGAAACCATCTTCTATGACGCTTTCAATTTCATAAAAAATAGTTTACACTAGTAATTCCTGTTTATCAACCGGAAACGGATGGTACGCCCCTTGCTCGATTGGGCGGAGTGGCGCACCCTGTTGGGATAAGAACTTATTTTAAGCAAATGGTCGATATTCCTTGAACTCAAAGTGAACCCATCTATGGTCATGGATCAAACATATGAACGGGACATCCGTGATAAAGGAATAGGGATACTCACTTCGCATATAGTTGTTACAAACGTGTTACAAGGACAGTTATCGAACCTATTTGAAAACCCGTATTCCTGAAGAGTAATCGGAACCTTTTCCTGATGGTGTAGGCTTCCGAGCCGGGGTCCTCATGTCGTCTCCATCTAACAGGCTGTTGAAAAACACGATCTGCCGTGTTGCGCTTCATGCTTCGTCATTGCGGCGTATTGTATGTACGCCTCATTCTTCAGGATTTTCGCGCCTTGCATCTCATGGTTTTTCACCAGCCTGCCCGCAATTCGGTTTATCAACGGGCTGGTAAGGGACCCGGTATCATGAGGGGAAATCCGTCAGGGGAAAGGTGACGCCGGGTTCGGCGAAACCCACTCGATGAGCCGTTACGGTTTCCCGATCCACCAGAATCAGGGCGTAGGAAGGAGGCTCCGTACTGACTAAGATGGGATATGTGTGATCGAGGTCCAATGCAATCTGGTGACTTACCCCGGCTGTGCAGAAGAAAGGCAGGCCCCGCCAGATTCCGGACAGGTTCCGATGCACATGCCCGAGAAGCAGGAAAGGCCGGACGGAGCCCGAAGACACTGTGTCGAGGAAATCTTCCGGGTTTTGCAGTGCAATGGCGTCCATGGAGGGAATGCCCACGGGCATGGGAGGATGGTGCATGGCAATAAGCACGGGACCCCGATTGTACGCCAGCCGTTCACGCAGCCAACCCAGCCTTCGGGTGCAAAACAGGCCCGAATGACGGGGGCCGCGACCCTCCCTGTCCCGGCTGTCCAGAACCAGAAGACGGACGCCTCCCAAGTCCGCTTCATATTGAAGAAATCCGGGCGGTTCGCCGCGGTGCTCGGGGAAGACTTGCTGAAATGCGGCGAAATCGTCGTGATTGCCCAGTACCGGGTTGAAGGGTATGGGGAGGGGCTCGATCAGGTCCCGAAGTTCGGCATAGGCCGCGCCGTCGCCGTGGTTCGCCAAATCCCCGGAGAGGATGCAGGATGCGGTCCGGGGGTAGTTGCTTACAAGATGTCGGAGGCCGAGGGCGAGACGCTCACCGGGGTTTTGTCCATACAGGAGTCTGCCGGACGGAACGACATGGGGGTCACTCAGGTGCGCCAGGATTGCGCCCACCGCCGATTTTCCGCCTTCCTCATACTTGGGTGTTTGTTGTGGAGATCCCATGGAATGATTTCAGGTCCAACGTGTCATAGTCCGAAAACACCAAGCCGAGTGTTGTCCCCGACGAAGTGATTTGGCCATAGCCGCCGGAATACAAGGCGCAGGGAACCCCTGCGGCGCGCGCGCACTCCAGGTCGACATGGGTGTCGCCGACCATGACGGCGGCCCGTATCGGGACATGCAGTTTTGCCAGAAGTGCAACGAGCGGGTCCGGGGCGGGTTTCTTGTTCGGCAGGGTATCGCCGCCGATGACAGCCTCGATGTACTGAAGAAAACCCAGCGTGTCCAACAGCAGGAGGGTATCGGATTCATCCTTGTTAGTGCATATGCCGAGTTTAATACCCTGTTGGTGGTGTCGTTCCAGCATGGCTTGAACTCCTGGAAAAGGACGCGAGGAGCGGCAAATGTGCTCGCGATAGTTGTACCGGTATAGGCGCAGCAGATCCGGCAACAACGCAGGAGGGGCATGAAGACGTGCTATGGCCGCACGCGCGGCGCCTTCAAGCCCGGCGTGCAGGCTTTGCCGGATGAGACGCATGGGCACGGGTGGCAGTTTTAACTGCGCCAGTGCCGAATTCATGGTGTAGGCGAGATCGGGAAGGGTGTCCACAAGAGTACCGTCCAGATCGAAAGCAATGGCCTGCAATGGATGTATGGGCCGGGTCCGGAGTATTGTCATAGGGGGAGCTACTCCACATATAGGTATCTGCAATACCCGAACGCGGTCTCGCCGTGCGGCGCGATGCCCGCATTTCAGCGAAACTGGAGAGGGACGGCTTACGAAGGCGACAGGGGTTCCAGCCCCCTGGATGGGACCCATGGTTTGCCATATGCACGCCGCCTGCGTTGCTCTCGATCGAGTCCGGGATCCTCGCCGCGGACGCGGGTCCGCTCCCGTCGACTGTAGAGAGTATCGAGCATGTCGTTTTCGATGGTGTCCGATCGACCGTCGAATAGAACGGCGCCGTCTCGGAGCGCAATGAGCCGGTCTGCATGCTCGATGGCGAGGTTGACCTGGTGCAGGCTGCACAGGACGGCCATGCCCAGTTCTCGGGCCACTCCTTTAAGTGTCTCCAGAACGTTTTGAGCGGCGGCCGGATCGAGGCTTGCAACGGGTTCATCCGCCAGAATGATTCGGCTCCTCTGGGCCAGAACGCGGGCGATGGCTACACGTTGTTGCTGGCCCCCCGACAGACTGTCGGCCCGCTGATACGCTTTATCCAGAAGTCCGACCCGATCCAGAGCGGCCAGCGCCGACTGCCTTGCCTCCTCGGGAAATCGTTTGAGCGAAGCCCGCCAGAAGCCCACGTGGCCGAGCCAACCGGCAAGGACGTTGTCCATGGCGCTCAGTCGCCCGATGAGATTGAACTGCTGAAAAATGAGTCCGATGAGACGTCGCTGGTTCCTCAGGGCGCGGCCTTCCAGGGTGTTCATCCTGCGGCCCAGCACGTAAACGCTGCCCGCTTCCGGCCGTGTCAGGCGACTGATGCAGCGGAAGATGGTGGATTTGCCGGCTCCGCTGGGACCGAGCAATGCCACGAATTCCCCGGGGGCGATGCCGAACGACACCTCCTTGAGGGCTATGGTGTCGCCGTAGCGTTTTGTAACCTGTTCCAACAACAGTGAGGCGCCGGTGTCCATGGTCAGATGAGTCTCCTTCGCAGCCAGGCGCTGAACTGGTCGATGGCCGTGACCATGACCAGCACGATGACGGTCAGAGTAAACAGACGCTGGAAATCCAAGAGATCGATGGCCGCCTTGATCTCGATGCCGATTCCACCTGCGCCGACGATGCCCAGTATGGTGGACGTCCGGACATTGGCTTCCCAAACATAGAGCGAGATGGAGGCCAAATTCGGCAGCACGGACGGGAGCATAGCGTAGGTTACGATGGAGGCCTGGCCGGCGCCCGTCATGGCGGCGGCCTCCAGCGGAGCCGCCGGTACGGTTTCGATGGCCTCACTGTTGAGCTTGGCGATGACTCCGATGGCGTGGATGAACATACCCAACACGCCTGCGAACGGACCGAGTCCCACCGCGGCTACGAAAAGTATGGCAAACACCACGGTATCGATGCCTCGGAACACGTTAATAACGGATCGGACCGGTATGGACAGCAAAGGAAAAGGCGTCACGTTTCTGGAGACGAGAACGCTCATGGGAAAGGCGACAAGAGTTGCCGCCGTGGTGGCCACCGTTGCGATGGCGACGGTTTCCGCCGCACGGATGAGCATAATGTCGATCTCGTTGATTTGGGGAGGCCAGGCTTTTGCGGCCCAAGCCGCCAGCCTCGGGATTCCAAACATGAGCCGGGCGGGATCGATACCGCTGAGCCAGACACTCGTACCGATAAAAAGGAACACCACCATCCCGATTCCGGTCTTCTTTAGGGTCGGTACCGAAAACAGGGCGGTTTGCGGCTCCAGATAACGACCTTCGCTTGTCTTGGTAGGAACTCCCCGTTTCATGGGTATACCGCTTTCCGACCCTTCCCGGCGGTTGCGCTTCGCCTCAAATCCATGGTACCCCGCATCACTTTTTCAGGGCACCCAGTTCGTAGCCCATGTGCTCGAGCACTTCATAAGGTTCATGGGTGGTGACGATGTAGCCGGTGTAGGGATACGGCAATTGGCTTGCCACAGCGTCGCTGGTGATGGCCGCAAACGCGGCCTGCAGCTTCTTGGTGGTTTCGGCGTCCAGTCCCTTGCGCACCGCGACGACTTCATTGGGCAGGGGATCGGACTCCCAG
>CAYOVG010000111.1:0-18489 GCA_964407285.1 uncultured Syntrophobacteraceae bacterium | reverse complement strand
GTTGGGCACGAGCGTATTAAAGTGATAATCGGCTATCTTGGGTCGAGCCGCCGAAACCGCCGCAATGAGTGGGGATTTGCCGGCATTTTGAAACCCCACCAACCCGATGTCGGCAATGAGCTTGAGTTCCAGGGCGACTTCGCGTTCCTCGCCCTCCTCCCCATCCTCCGCTATGCGCGGAGCCCTCCGGGTCGAAGTGGCGAAACGGGCGTTCCCGCGGCCTCCACGCCCCCCCTTCGCCACCAGCATGCGTTTGCCGGGCGTATCCAGGTCGGCAAGAACTTCCCCGGTTTCGACGTCCTTGACGATAGTGCCCACGGGCGTCTCGACAACCAGGTCCTCACCGGTCCTGCCGTGTTGGTTCTGACCCTTGCCGTGCTTTCCCGAACCACTCTTGAATAGGTACGGAAAATGGAAGTCCAGCAAGGTCTGCTTACGTTCGCTGGCCTCCAGGTAGATGTCTCCGCCCTTTCCGCCGTCGCCCCCATCGGGTCCGCCCCTCGGGACGTACTTCTCCCGGCGGAAACTCACGCATCCCCGGCCGCCGCTTCCGGCCTGAACTCTTATTTTCGCTTCATCGACAAAACGCATGGAACCTCCGGCTCGATTACGCCTCTGAAAATGCATGTCCGGCAGTGCTTGTCGGGCATACAAGCCGGGCATGGAGTAATAGATAATACGCAACAGGGTAAAAAGGAACCGGGGAGGAAGGGCCGGTAAGCGGCCCTTCCTCCCCGTGGATAGACGGAGTCCATATACGTCATTTCTTGCGGGAAAGCGGCTATTCCTGAACCGGGAGGGGATAAACGCAGATTCTCTGCCGCATTTTGTCCAGGAATTCGAACTTCACCACACCGTCGGTCAGGGCGAACAAGGTGTAGTCCCTGCCCATGCCGACGTTCTTACCCGGATGAAAGTGGGTCCCCAACTGCCTGACAATGATATTCCCCGCCCGGACGAACTCTCCGCCGAACTTCTTGACTCCCCGACGCTGACCGGCGCTGTCCCTGCCGTTTCGGGAGCTACCGCCTGCTTTTTTGTGTGCCATGGTTAACAACTCCTGATAGTTTTACTGGTGCTACAGCAACTTCTTCAATTGTGCAATTCGATAAAAACCCGATATCAAACCAACGGGTCCATCGGGTGCGACGGCCCGCATTTCGATCAGGATTCCAACGGTAACGGAGGACCCTGCCCCTGGTCTCTTCACTATTCCTGCGTTTCCGGCGCGGATGCGGCGACTTCGGGTTCAGCCATGGCCGACGGCCTCCCGATGTCTTCAATCAGCACTGCGGTGTAGCTCTGGCGATGCCCCTGCATCTTTCTGTAATCCTTGCGCCTCTTGTGCTTGAAAATGAGCACTTTTCTGTGGCGGCCCTGCTCCACAATACGCCCGCGGACGATGGCGTCATCTACGAGCGGTTTGCCGATTTTGGTCTCGGTCCCGTCGGAAAAAATGAGCACCTGGTCGAGTTCCACCTTCTCACCGACAATTCCGGGAAGCAGCTCCAGCTTGACCACGCTTCCGGGTTCGGCCCTATACTGCTTGCCTCCTGATTGAAAAACCGCGTACATTGTGAAAATCCTCCTTCGTCACCGTCGATCGATGTCTATTCCCGTGGCCTTTTCTCAACGGCCGATATTCGTTCTATTTAGAGCTAACCTGTAATCACAAAAAAAGCGGCCCGCACGGCCGCCCCATGGGATGACGGGCACGGGGCCGGTTTACAGGGTCGCGCGCATTCCTTCGTTCCGGGAGTTGCCGCGGGCGTCGTCCGAGCATTCCCGGCATCCCTGCTTTCGTTCCTGTCTGCCGGTGCAAAGCCTCGGCGCGGGCTCCCCGGCACAGCAACTCCTCCAGGATTCATTGGAATTTTAATATATAGCTGAAGACCCCGGTCGGTGTCAAGAAATTTTAATAACACGGTAGAGGTTGATTTCCTCCCCAATGGAAAACTATAATCAAACGATACTTGTAAGGCAATACGGGTATGATGCCGTTATCGGATAAGTCCGGGGGTGGAGACGAGTGGCGCGGATTGAGGACTACAAAGAGGCGTTCCGGCTGGCTGCGGCGGAACTCGGGAAGGTGAACGTTCACCGCATCGCGCGCCATGCCGGCGCGGACATCGCGGCGCCGGACGAAGGCGGCGCAGACGTAGCGGTGGAGTTGCGGCTCGATTTCCTGAGCGGCCCCATCGTGGCGCGAATCGGGGAGGACGTGGACATTTTCAGGGAAGGGAGCGCCGCGGAGATATCTCTTCCCGAAAAAGTCCTCATCTGCCACTACCTGCTGAACGCTTCCGGCGAATCCCTCACGGGCCAACTCATCGCCTTCCGGGACATCCCCGACGGCCGCTTCTACGACGACGCATTCCGGCGGCGCGCCCGCAATCCTTTCCTGGCCGCCTTCGGGTCGGACCTGGAGCTTTTCCGCAAATGCGCGGCCGTGCTCGGGGGCGCTCCAACCGACGCCGGCGATGCGGCGATGATTTTCCATGCGCTCCCCAAAATTCCGATCCAGGTGATACTCTGGGCGGGGGACGAGGAATTCCCTCCCGATGCGACCATTCTCTTCGATGCGGGCATCAGCGGGCTTTTGCCCGCCGAAGACGTGGTGGTCCTGAGCAGCATGCTGATTTACCGGCTCATGGGAATTGCCCGCGAACTGAAGCAGGAACGGGAGCAGGCCGGGCGGAAGCAACCAGGAAGTGAAGAAACGGGCAAGGACATGACCCGGAAATGATATGATGAAGAACGATAAAAAACCTCAAGGAGGAATCAGCCAGTGAAGATTGCCGTCAGCGGTAAAGGGGGCGTGGGCAAGACGACCGTATCCGCATTTCTGGTCAAATGGTTTGCAGGACAGGGCAAGAGCGTGCTGGCCATAGACGCGGACCCGGATGCCAATCTCGGACACGCCCTGGGTATCAGTGATGCTTCCGACATCATTCCCATTTCCAAGATGAAGGAACTCGTCGCCGAACGCACCGAGTCGGTGCCGGGGAGCTTCGGGGGCATTTTCAAGATGAACCCGAAGGTGGACGACCTGCCGGAGAAGGTCGCAATCCCCTGCGGAGACAGGATACGCCTGATGGTCATGGGCGGTGTCAAGAAGGGCGGAATGGGGTGCGTGTGCCCCGAGAGCGTGCTCCTCAAGAACCTGGTCACGCATCTCATCTTGCGCCGGGATGAAGTCGTCATCATGGACATGGAAGCCGGCATCGAACACCTGGGGCGCGGAACGTCCCGGGCGGTGGACTACCTCATCGCCGTCGTGGAGCCGGGAAGAAGGAGCGTCGAGACGGCCCTCAGGGTAAGAGAACTCGCAAGCGACATCGGACTTCAAAAAGTTGCTTTCGTTGGGAACAAGATTCGTGGTATGACGGACCGTGAGTTTTTGCTGAAGAGTCTCCCCGATTTTATGTTTCTGGGTTTTGTGCCTTACGACGATGCGATCATCGAGGCGGACCTGCGGGGGGCGTTCCCGGACGACATGGCCGAGGCTACCCGCGCATCTCTCGAGGAAATCGCGCGCAACGCGGTAGCGGGGGCCGGGGCCGCGAGCGGATCGGGCGGGAAGTAGAACAGGCAATGTCCGAGATCCGTTCGTTCTATCCATCGAATCGAGTGGGTTCCATGATCGACGTACAGAATCAGTTCGACCATCGCAACATCGCTATAGATAAGGTAGGCGTCAAGAATATCCGCTATCCCGTCACGGTAATGGACAAGCATAGCGGCTGCCAGCATACGGTGGCGTCCATTAACCTCTATGTGAATTTGCCCCGGAAGTTCAAGGGGACCCACATGAGCCGTTTCATCGAGATCCTGAACGAATTCCACGGCAACCTCGACATACGGGAATTTTCGAAGGTCCTCGAAGCGATGAAGGCTCACCTGCAGGCCGAATCGGCCCACCTGGAAATGTCCTTCCCCTACTTTATCCACAAGCTCTCTCCCGTGACGGGCACCGGCGGCCTGATGGAATACGGCTGCCGGATCATCGGCTCCCTGGACCAGGAAAAGGGTTACGACCTGGTCCTGGAGGTGAACGTGCCCATTACGACCGTGTGCCCCTGTTCGAGGGAAATAAGCGACTACGGAGCACACAACCAGAGGGGGATGGTGCGGCTCGCCGTGCGGTTCAAGCGGTTCATCTGGATTGAGGACCTCGTGCGGATCGTGGAAAATGCGTCTTCCTGCGAACTCTACTCGGTGCTCAAGCGCCCCGACGAGAAGTACGTAACCGAAAAGGCCTACGAGAACCCCAAATTCGTGGAGGACGTGGTCCGCGACATCGCCTCCGAACTGAAGAAAGACCCCAACGTCCTGTGGTTTCTCGTGGACGTGGAGAATTTCGAATCCATTCACAACCACAGCGCCTATGCCTACATAGAGAGGCGGAAGTAGGCATGCGCTCATGACGGGTTCGCAGACGCAGCCGTTCGAACATTTCGAAAGCTTCGAAAAAATCTGCGAGGCGATGGCGAACCCGGCCTTCTACCCTCACCGCGTAGTCGAACTGAAACGCATCGACACTCACATATCGACCGTCTTCATGACCGGCTACTGGGCCTATAAGCTCAAGAAGCCGGTGGATTTCGGTTTTCTCGACTTCCGGGACCTGGACGCGCGCGGCCGGTTCTGCCGCCGGGAGGTGGAACTCAACAGCCGGTTGAGCCGCGGGGTTTACCAGGGCGTCGTGGAGATTCGGGAGGACGATTCGGGGCGGGTCCTGGGGCTCTCTCCGGATGGACGGCGGGACACGACGGGCAAGGGCAAGGTGGTGGAGTATGCCGTCAAGATGCGGCAGTTGCCCGACGAGGCGAGTCTCGAGAGCCTGTTGAAGGCGGGCAAGGCCGCGCGGAGCAGGGCCGTGGATTTGGGCCGCCGTGTGGCGGAGTTCTACGAGCACAGCCGCACGAACCCCGAGATTGCGCGTTTCGGCGCCGTGGAGGCGATCTCCTACAACGTGGAGGAGAACTTTCGTCAACTCGAACCCTTCATCGACGGGCTTTCCGCACGGGAGAGACGGGACCTGATGCGCCAGGTCAGCCGCTCCTTCCTGAAGATATGCGAGGAGACGATCGAAGGCCGGGTGCGGGACGGCCGTATCCGCGACTGCCACGGCGACCTGCGCGCGGACCACGTCTACTTCTATCGCGGGATACAGATCATCGATTGCATAGAATTCAACGACCGTTTCCGCTACAGCGACGTGGTGAACGATCTGGCCTTCCTGCACATGGACCTGGAGCACAGGGGGTACGACGATTGGAGCGACGCATTCCTGGCGGCGTATGTGGAACGGGCCGGCGATCACGGACTGTACGCGCTGCTCGACTTTTACGCTTCCTATAGGGCCGTGGTGCGGTTCAAGGTCGCCTGCCTGCGCTCGACCGAGGTTTCGGGACCGGAGGGAGAAGCGGTGAAGCGGGAGGCCCTGGGATATCTCGACCAGGCCTATCGTTATGCGGTCCAGTTCAGCCGCCCGGCATTGTGGGTTTTCTGCGGACTCCCGGCCGCGGGCAAGTCCATGCTGGGCGAAGCTACGGCCGGTGCGCTCGGGATACCCGTCTTCGAGTCGGACCGGGTCCGGAAGGAAATGGAAGCGGAACACGGACGCCCCAAGAGCGGGGTTGCGCCTTTCGGGACCGGGCAATACAAGACGGAGATCCGTCAACTGGTGTACGGGGAAATGCTTGCTCGGGCGCAGGAGCGCGTCAAAAGCGGCCGCCCGGTGGTTCTCGACGCAACTTTTTCCAGGCGGAAGTGGCGGGACGATGTGCGAAGGCTTGCCGCGGACCTCGATTGCAGTCTTCTTTTCGTCGAATGCGCGTGCCGCGAGGAGACCCTGCGTTCGAGACTGGAGGCGCGCACGGCGGCTTCCGGCCTTTCCGACGCCCGCCTGGAGCACCTCCCCCAGATGCTGGCTTCCTTCGAACCCACTTCGGAACTGCCCTCGGGCATCCATATTAAAGTCGATACGGACCTCCCCTTCTCCCGGAACCTGGTGGAAGTCCTGTCGGAAGGATACGCGAAAAAACGCGCTCAGGTCAGGGCCCTGCTGCGGACCCTGGAATAGAAGAACGCCGGGACCGGAAGAAAGGCCCCCCTTCTTCCTCTACGCGGCCACTCTTGCTGCCGGCACCCCCTGTTCTTCATAGATATGGACGTACCCCTCTTCGTTGAAGAAGCCTCGCCAGCCCTTGGCTATTGTGCCCAGATTCAGATCGATGGTATGGGCAACAGCAATGGCGTTGGGATAGCCCTTATAGAGCAGTTTCGGGTTCTTCTCGTCACCTCTGTTCCGATTGACCTGAGTTCTGCTGTGGCCGTCGACGTTGAAGATCAAACCTCCCTTCATGCAGGCCACGGAGGTCTCCTTTATTCTCGCTCCCGCGGATGGGATCAAATGGACCTGTATGAGAGGGTCTCCCTTTGCGGGCGGCGAATCACGAAGCCGGCCGTTGAGATGGTCGAGGCAGATCTCCAGGCCAAACGTGACACCGCCCATCGTGAAGATGGACTGCCCTCCGAGACCTGTTTTGGTCATCTCTCTGCCCTTTCCGACACGTTCGACGCGCAAGCTCAGAAGGTCCCTGGACCCCGAGGTGGGGCGAAGGTTGTGTTCCTTGGTTCCGATCTTCCCCACTCGATTCGAGGACGCGTCCCAGTCCTGATCAATTTGCTCGCCGCAGTTGTCGCACACCAGGATGTTGCCGCAATGGGGACATGTTTGAACCCCTTGGGTCCTGATGAAATCGATATGGGATATGTATTCTTTATAGACAACGACCGAGGAGTGAACGTCCACGGCGTTAGCGCCTCCCTTCTGGACCATGGCGACATTGTATACCTCTTTCGAGGAATCACCATGGTCCAGGTATCCAAGAGCGGTGCCGAACACGAAAATCCAGTCGCGAAACTGTATCCGGTTCGTGTGCTTGCGCATTGTCTCCATGATTGTGGAGATTTCCTCGATGGGATATGCGCCGTCCTTCCCTCTAAAGTAGAACTCCGGGGCCATGAAGACCTTTAGAGTGCTGGAATTGTTACTCGTTTTACTACCGGCCTCGTTGATGGCGTTGCGCATGAGGTTACAGCGATATTGAATGTCCGTCTTGCTTTTCATTGTCCCGAGATAGCATTCCTGCTTGGTTGTGGGATCAATCCCCGGGAAGGTATCGACCTGATAGCTTATGAATTGCACTTTGGTGTATGCCATTTCGCGTCCCCCTCCGACGTGGCGTGAATCAATTCATGAAAGACCGGTCCTTCATGAAACAGACTAAAATGACATAAGACAGTCATGTACCGGATAAAAAGCGATCAGCGCTTTTCTTGCGTGCACTACAGATGTGAAAATGGGCAAAAGCCTTCCTGCCCCTCTCGAAGGAATTACCTGAAAACTGTTTATACGTCAAGAAAAACATAAGAGAATACCGCGGTTTTCATGAGAGATGCGGCAACTCATCCGGCTTTTTCCTTACTGCGAACACCGGGCTGGAAGGAGATGCAGTATCCACAATCCGCCACTATTATCGCAGTCGTTGCAACTAACCACCAGCTGCACGGAGGCGTCATCCCGTCGATCCTCAAATACCGGGTTGCATGATTCATCCAAATCCAAACTATCGTTTTCATTGTGCAATACTATTGTATGAGAATGAGAGAGATCTCGCACATTCCTGCCGAACTTTTCACTTGCAACAACGTACCACATAGTATAGCTTTAATTTTACACTTCTATTTCGGCCCGCTCGGCTATTGGACAACCTTTTTGGCGGAATCAGTCACATAAACACCAATTTTTCCATTCTATCCGAAGGGGATCACATGATTGGATTAGGGTCAAGAACAGTTCTGTTTGCGACATTCATTTTAGTCTTCCTGACGGTCGGCTTTGCCTTCAGCGCCGGTACGGACAGCCTTACGGTAACTGAAAACGGAAATGTGGGCATAGGGACCGACAGTCCGGGGTCTACGCTTCATGTCTACGGGGGGTCGAGCGCGGACACATGGGTCGGAGTGGGGCCCGGAGCCGCCGGATATGGCGGCGATGGAATCAACATCGGCTATGGCGGGGGAACATACGGTACCGGGCAATCCTTCATAAACGCCCACGCTACCACAGCCTCCAATGCAAAGCTGCATTTGGGGGCAGGTGGAGTAGCCATGACTCTTTTGAACAACGGTCGGGTCGGCATCGGAACGATGACCCCTTCCTATCCGCTCCACATGTCGAACGGCACAATGTCACTGCAATTAGGCTTTGGTTATGGAACCAGCAACACAAGTTTTGTCGGGTCAAACGGCACGCTGTGGCTCACTGCGGGAAATGGTAGCGTAACGGCAATCGGCAACGGGGAAGGCGGATATGGAAATATTTATTATTATGCCGCCTACCCACAGTCCGATGCCAGAACGAAAACGGACATAAAGCCTCTCGGAAGCTCTGAAGGATTGCAGGCCGTGAGTCTCCTCAAGCCGGTATCTTTCCACTGGAAAGACAAGGCGAACGATTCAGGCGTTCAAGTTGGTTTCCTGGCGCAAGACGTTCAGCAAGTTTTTCCGGGGCTGGTGTCAAGGGGTGAGGCCATAACGCCCGATGCACCGGATGGCGTTTTGGCCCTTAATTACAGCGGCCTGATCGCCCCTGCTGTTAAAGCCGTTCAAGAGCTGAAGGCCTTGAACGACAGCCAGACGGAGGAGATTAAATTGCTCAAGGCGGCAAACGACAGGCTTAACGCCAGACTGGAAGCCTTGGAAAAGAGGATGAAATAGCGGCTGTTTACCAAAGCGGGACGGATACAACCGAGATCAACACCTCAT
Source organism: uncultured Syntrophobacteraceae bacterium (assembly GCA_964407285.1). Classification (GTDB taxonomy): domain Bacteria; phylum Desulfobacterota; class Syntrophobacteria; order Syntrophobacterales; family Syntrophobacteraceae; genus CAYOVG01. The sequence goes on along the minus strand of CAYOVG010000111.1, from coordinate 9,651 downwards.
GGAGAGACGGCATGAAAAGGACCATGATTATCTGTTTGGCGCTCCTGTCGGCCATCGGTTTCTTCCACACCGGGGCCGCCGGTGCAAGCGACGTTACCCTGTCCGGACCACTGAACGGGCAATACTCCAACCCTCCCGGCGCCATCGTCGCCGATGGCTCGTCCTGGGTAGGATCGACAGCCGATGTCACCCTGGTTGCCGAGAAATTTACTCTCAATCCCGGTTTCCACGTCGAAGCCGGCGGCGCCCTTGCGGCCAGACGTTCCAATGGCACTTTGAGATGGACGTATGCGACCGGCTACACGATGTCCGATCCCGCTGTCGGCGCAGACGGCACAGTCTACATCATATCCATGGAAAATGGTTTGTACGGCGTCAGTGCGATCAATCCGAGTAGTGGGGTCCAGAACTGGTGGTATGCCGTTTCGGACCATTACGTCACCGCCCCCTCTCTTGGTCCGGACGGCGCTATCTTCGTCCATTCCAATCCCACTTTGTATGCACTCAATCCCAACGGCACGCTCAGGTGGAGCTACTACACGGGCTCGTCATCGGGATCACCTCCCGCCGTACGCTCCGTGGGCCAGTCCTACAACGTCTACCTCGGCTCTTACGACGACACCATCACCGCGGTCAGCTCCACCGGGGCACTGGTATGGCAGACCTCGATCGGCAACGACGTGCCCACCTCCCCCTCCATCGGCCTGGACGGAACCGTCTACGGTGTTCCTTCTCCATACATTTGTGCTCTCAATTCGAGCGGCGTGCAGCAATGGCAATACCAGACCGGCGGTTCCGTCTACTTCTCCCCGGCGATAGCCTCGGACGGCACGCTTTACGTGATTTCCGACGACCAATACCTCTACGCCCTCAACTCCGACGGCTCACTCAAGTGGAGAAAGCTCATCAGCTCAATCACCAAACGCCCGGTTACCACAGGCACGGACGGCACGATCTATGTGAGCTACTTCGACTCCACGATAGGCGCCGGGGACCGGCTCTGGAGCCTCATGGCCATCAACTCCGACGGTACGGACAGATGGACCTTCAAGACCGGGCACCAGAACCTGAACACAAGCACGGCTAATTCCCCCGCCATCGGAGCCGACGGCACGGTCTACTTCACCGAAAATGCGGGGGGAGGAACCAACACCAACGGCTACCTCCATGCGGTCAAGTCCGACGGCACACTGAAGTGGAGCTACCAGACGGGCGCCAGTGGAACGAACGCCGCGTCGATTTCCTCCCCCGTCATCGGTCCCGACGGCGCAATCTATTTTACTTTCTCAGACGGCAACCTCTATGCCGTCACCATATCGACCACTGGATTTGCAGACTCCACATGGCCCATGCTGATGCGCGACCCCGGTCACACCGGTTGCATGAGATAGGGAACACAGGCGGGCGCTGCTCTGCCGTCAATGCTGTTGAATTAACGTCACCCCCCCTTACGCGGGGGTCCCACAAACCTTGAAAACGCTGAATACCCGCCAGCGCGGGAATGACGTTGCCGGGCCTAAAGTCAACAAAATTGTGCTCTGCCGTGCCCCCCATCACCCGGCGCGTAGGGATTTTGCTGTTAGCCCTGGACTGAGTAATTGCATGAATTATGAGTTCAGATCATGGAATGTGTGTTCATTGGGGTAACCTTTCTGTTAGGAATAGGCGTACATACACAACATATCTCTTTTTCATCCGAGGAGGATTCTCATGGTTAGATTGAAATCGAGGAGTATCCTGTTTACAGCGTTCACTTTACTCTTTTTGACGTCCGGCTTTGCTTTCGGTACAAGCACCGACAGTTTCACGGTCACTGAAGACGGCAATGTGGGTATCGGAGTATCGGACCCATCATTTCCATTGCATGCGGTTTCATCCTACAATGGGCCAACAGCGGTAATATATAATTCGAGCAGCTTGGGAGTAAATAACGGAATACTTCAAATTCAATCGTACAATGGTCCAAATAGTAACTTCGCTCTGATGAACCTATTGTACAATGCAGATGGTACTACCGGAGGAGGACCATATTCACATAGCGCTCTCTACGTCAGAGGCGATGGCTATATAGGTATGGGGACTACAAGCCCCTCAGGAATGCTGGATATATATAATACTGGAGGGTATAAGAAGTTTTTAAGCATTACGAATACCTCCCCAAATTATGATAAACTGTTGTATTTGAATGGAACGAATGCCGGATCTGCTACTTATTTCATATATGCTGAAAACGCAAGCAGTGACGGTGTCAAGTTTCTCGTTAGAGGAGACGGTCTCGTCGGCATTGGGACAGCAAATCCTCAGTACGCTCTCGATGTGAATGGTTATATCAGGGCAACAGGCTTCGGTCCGGTCTCCGACGCTCGACTGAAAGATAATGTAAGCCCCATTTCCAATGCTCTGGATCGCACACTGCAGCTTCAGGGAGTCAATTTCCAGTGGAAGGACAAATCTCGTGGAGAAGGTCCGCAGGTGGGTCTCATTGCTCAGGACGTGGAGAAGATCTTCCCTGAAGTGGTGTCCACCGACTCCGAAGGCATCAAATCAGTTTCCTATATGAGTCTTGTGGCTCCCCTGGTTGAATCCGTAAAAGCGCTCAAGACCGAAAACAACAACCTGCGGTCCGAAGCAGCCGAACTACGATCTGAAACTGCAAGTCTTCGAGCAAGGTTGGATGCTCTCGAAAAGAAGATGAAATAGCAGTTCGCCTTTTCTCACGAGGTAAACCATGAAAGGTGGGCACGCAAAGCACCGCCCACCTTACACATCGAAGCCATCGAACGATAACCTGCGCGACACCGTCCAAACCCCAGTACAAAGGGTAACCGATAACCCGCAGGCAGGATCGCCCCATTTGAGTTGGTCCCCCCTCTCCCGCAGATTGCACTTCCTCGAAGCCCTTTTAATTTAACACAGAGGGCGGCAAGTCATTTCAGCAACTGGAGCGGCAAGTGAAATCGCCGACTACCGTGGGTCAGCGGGCTCCGGCGGTTTTTCGATTTTCCTGCTTATCCTCGATCCGGATTGCGGCGGAGAGTTCGCTGAAATCCCCGAACCGGCCTCCCCTCTATCGGCGCCTGCCTCTCCGTTCGAATCCGAAGACGTCGTCATTCGATCCGGGGGCGCCGGCCGGAACGCAGCCGCGCCGGGCTCCCACTCCTGCGTCAGATAGCGCACACCCGAAACGAGTCTCTCCCGGAGCGGCGTTCCCCCCCACAGTATCCCCGCCAGAAGCAACACGATGAGAGACGATACCAGGCCCCATCTCAGAAAATGGGGGGCCTTCCGCTTCCCCCCGAATTCGGCAATGACCTCCTTGACCAGTTCTGCGTCGATAGGTCTTTGCCGGTGCATCATTCCGGAGGCGAGGGCCATCCCTCCGACGATGTTCATGATCCTGGGAATCCCCCCCGCATGCCTGGCGATAAGGGCTACCGCCGCCGGGGTGAACACCTGAATGCGCGTCGTGGATGCCCTGCGCAGCCGGTGCTCCATGTAGGAGATGCTCTCGCTACGGGTGAGAGGGCTGATGGCGGCCCGCACCGCAATACGCTGCCTGAGCTGGCGCAGTTCCTGGAGACCGAGCTTCTCGTCGAGTTCCGGCTGCCCGATGAGCACGATCTGGATGAGCTTGTCCCTGGTGGTCTCCAGGTTGGAGAGCATACGCAGATTTTCCAGGGTCGCCACGGGCATGTTTTGCGCTTCGTCGATAATGAGGACCACGTTTCGTCCGCTCTTGTACTGATCGATGAGGTACTGGTGAAGCCGGGTCACCATCTCGAAGGGGCTGTTCGATTCGATTTCGAGGTCCAGTTCCCGACATACCGCCTTGAGCAGCTCCTCGAAGGAAACATTGGTGTTGAAGAGGTAAATGACCTTTATCTTCTCATGATTTACCTTCTCCAGGTAGGCGCGGAGAATGGTGGTCTTTCCCAGTCCCACCTCACCCGTAATGGCGATGAACCCCTGCCGCCTCTCCACTCCGTAGATGACGGAACCCAGCGCCTCCTTGTGGCTCGGACTCAAAAACAGAAAGGCGGGGTCCGGCGTGATGTTGAACGGATCTTTCCTCAGGCCGTAAAAGCTTTGATACATGGCGACGCCTCTCGCGCGAGTTGGAGGACATGCGAAAAGCGGGGCGCGCCGGTCGGTCGCGGCGCCGTAACACACTGTGCGCGAACGCGGGCGAGCGCCCCACGGATTGCGGCATTGCGGACCCGAACGCCCGGTCAACCGCATCGGGATATCCTAAGAGAATATAAACATGTCCCGTGCACAGTTCACTCGAGGGAGAATTCTTTTGCGGAATGGGGCATAGTGAATCGCGCCGTGAACCGGCCGGAATCGAGCGGCCAGGAACGTGGGTCTTCACTGTTCCCGAGGTTGCCGGGCGCGGAACGCGCGAAAGCGGCGCCGATGCCTCCCAAGGAAGTAATGATTAACTTTATCCTAAGATAAACATTAACTTAGTCAAATCCAACAACCACGTTCAATGGTGGATACGCTACGCGGTGTTTCACCGTTCAACGAGAATGGAGATGATAAGATGAACGAGAATCCTGTATTCAACGATGGACAGCCGTTTATGAACATTGAACGGCATCGGGCGGTCGGACGCAACTGGGGCTGGTTCGTCGCTCTTGGCGTCTTAATGGTTCTCCTGGGGATTTTTTCCATAGCGCTTCCCATAGTGGCCACCTTCGCCGTTACCCTCCTGGTGGGCTGGGTGCTCATCGGCAGCGGCGTGCTGCATTTCGTGCACGCATTCCGGTCGAAAGGGTGGGGCGATACCGCCCTGGAGATCCTGGGCGGCGTTCTTTACATCCTGGCGGGATTGGTCGTTCTGGCCCTGCCGCTCACGGGGGCATTCGCCCTTACGTTGGCGGTGAGCGCCCTTTTCATCGTCCAGGGCATACTGAGGATCATGAGAGCGAACCGGCTGCGTCCATTCGCCAACTGGGGCTGGATGCTCTTCAGCGGCATCGTTTCCATCCTCCTGGGTATTGTCATCTGGGCGTTCATGCCCGGCGCGGCTCTCTGGACGCTGGGCATCATCGTCGGAATCGAGCTGCTTTTCAGCGGTTGGGCGACGATCGCCATGGGACTGGCCGGACGGAAGTTTCTGCACGGAGAGACGCTGCATTGCGTCGGCGGGCAGTGCTACTCTCAGTAATGGGGGATTCCGATACCGTTTCGTTCCAGATTCCAGGAAATCCGCCTCGGATAACGGGCGCGTGGGGATACCCCGCGCCCACACTGCGCAGTTCCACTACCCTACCTCGTCTCTCCACCCGTCAAACCCGCCAACAAGGCAACCATATTTTTCCGGCATGTCGATAAAAAAACTTCACCATCGAGCGAGCTTTGAGTTATTTTATGGGCGGTTCGGGACTACCGCATCACCGCGAAAGATTGTGGGCCGCATGGCGGTTCCATCAAGACGGTTCTGAAGACGGAGAGACGATCGGCCGGTTGGCGGACGGAAAGCCGTAACCGCGCCGGGTGGTTTCATCATAGTTTCTTTGAAGACGGAGAGAAGATGGCAGAAAAGATCAGCAAGGAAGAGGTCCGCCACGTGGCGAAGCTGGCGCGGCTGGACCTGGAGGAAGACGAAGAGATGCGTTTGACCGGGCAGATGAACGACATCCTGAGCTACATGGAGAAACTCGGCGAACTGGACACTCGCGACATACCCGCCACAACCCATGCCATACAGTTGCAGAACGTGTTTCGGCCCGACGTGGTTTGCCCGTCGCTGGAGCGAGACCGGGCGCTCGATAACGCTCCGCGGAGCGACGGAGTCAGCTTCGTCGTTCCGAAAATTATATAGTAACAGTTAGAAGTACGATGCGAAGATGCGTTATCGACATTTCATCATTCCATCCCACGATTGCCCGACTCCGCGCTCCACGGCCGCGGTAATCGTTCACGGCAAGGAAGAGAGCTTTTCTATATGGATCTCCATTCACTCACGATACACGAACTGCACGACCTGCTCCTGCGCAAGGAAGTAAGCGTCTCCGAAACGGTTGAATCCTTCCTGCGACGCATTGAAGCCATCGACGGCAAGGTGAAGTCCTACCTGCTCGTGACCGGAGAAAGCGCGATGGAAGAAGCGCGCAGTTTCGATTCCGGCCGACGGGACCTCGCAACTTCGCCGCTTGCCGGCATTCCGCTGGCCATCAAGGACGTCATCTGCATGGAGGGTGTTCCCACCACCTGCGGTTCGCGGATACTGCAGAACTTCCGCCCCCCGTACAACGGCTCGGTAATCGAGCGGCTTCGCGATGCGGGGGCGATTTCGCTCGGGAAGACCAACATGGATGAATTCGCCATGGGCTCTTCGACGGAGAATTCCGCTTACGGCCCCACCCGCAATCCGTGGGACCTGGAGCGGGTGCCGGGAGGGTCCAGCGGGGGGTCGGCGGCGGCTGTCGCGGCGGAGCTTTGCGCCGGGTCTCTGGGCACCGATACGGGAGGGTCCATCAGGCAGCCCGCGTCCTTTTGCGGCGTTGTCGGCCTCAAGCCCACCTACGGCCGAGTTTCCCGCTTCGGGCTGGTGGCTTTCGCGTCCTCCCTGGACCAGATCGGTCCCATCACCAGGGACGTCGAGGATGCGGCGATCATCCTCCAGGCTATCGCCGGCTATGACAGGAAAGATTCCACTTCGGTGGACTGTCCCGTTCCCGACTACCGGGCGGGACTCGTGGAACCCGTGAAGGGGCTGCGACTCGGAATCCCACGGGAGTACTTCGTCGAGGGCATGAATCCCGACGTCGCGTCGGCGGTACGGGAGGCTATCGGGAAGTACCGCGACCTCGGGGCCGAGATCGTGGAAGTTTCGCTTCCTCACACCGACTACGGCATCGCAGTGTATTACATTATAGCACCGGCCGAGGCATGCTCGAACCTGGCCCGCTACGATGGAGTCAAATACGGCTACCGCGTGGAGGACCCGAAGGACCTCATGAACATGTACCGGCAGACCCGCTCCCGCGGATTCGGTCCCGAGGTGAAGCGACGTATCATGCTCGGCGCTTACGTCCTCTCCGCCGGTTACTACGACGCCTATTACAGAAAGGCGTCGCAGGTGCGCACGCTCATCCGTCGGGACTTCCTGGACGCCTTCGAACGTTGCGATGCGATCCTGACTCCCGTTGCCCCCATTCCGGCGTTCAAGGTCGGGGAAAAGACCGACGACCCCATGCAGATGTATTTGAGCGACGCCTTCACCCTGCCTGCAAGTCTGGCCGGAATACCGGGAATTTCCATTCCGTGCGGTTACTCCACGGAAGGGCTTCCGATAGGGCTCCAAATCCTCGGACCGCATTTCCGGGAGGATCTCATACTGAGAATAGCTTACCAGTTCGAGCAAGCCACGCGGGGATACGCCCGCCCCGGACCCGCTCTTGCCGTCTAGCTTCCCGCTGTGAGAGACGAGCGCATGGCGTGACGTTTCGGGAACAAAGGGAAGGAAGAAGTGAAGATGGGGCGAATCGGTGGCGTATCGCGATGATGTGGTGACCGGGGCAATGGAGGACGGGAAGGCATGAGGAAGAAAAAGCGGCTGGGCGAGATGCTTCTGGAAGCCGGGGTGGTGAACGACGCAGCGCTCAAGCTCGCGCTGACCGAGCACAAGAAGGCGGGACTGAAGTTGGGCCAGTTCCTGATCCACCAGGGAATCGTCACCGAGCCTCAACTCATGGACGTACTCAGCGAACAGCTCAAGATCGATAAGTACCACCCCGACATCTACCCCATCGACCTGGGTCTCGGCAGCATCATCTCCTCCGAGATGTCGCTCAAATACCAGTGCGTTCCGCTGAGGAAGAAAGCCCGACTGCTCACCATCGCCATGACCGACCCGATGGACATCGACGCACTGGACACCATCGAGGTGCTCACCAACCACGAAGTGGAGCCCGTAATCTGCAGCGAGAAGGTGCTCAACCAGCTTCGAAGCAGCATCTACGGGATGCACGCGGGCCTCGGCGGCATCGTCGAGAAGATGGAGGAGATGCAGTTCAATACGGAGGCGTCCGCGCCCGAATCCGGGCCGGAGGACCTCCAGGTAAGCTCGCTGCTCGACATGGCCGAGGAGGCCCCGGTCATCCGCCTGGTCAATTCCATCATCTCCCAGGCGGTGCGGGAGGGGGCGAGCGACATCCACATCAGTCCCGAGCAGTTGAGCACGAGCGTGCGGTTTCGCATAGACGGCAAGCTCCACGAGGCCCCGGCGCCTCCCAAGGGGATGCTGATGCCCATCGTATCCCGCATAAAGCTCCTGGCCGGGATGGACATTGCCGTGCTTCGAATCCCGCAGGACGGCCGCTTCACGGTCAGAATGGAGAACAGGGAAATCAACATAAGAGCTTCGACGCTCCCCACCATACACGGGGAAAACCTGGTGCTGCGGCTCCTGGACATGAGCGCGGGCAACTACACTCTGGACCGCCTCGGAATGAGCGCATCGGACAGGGAAAAGATCGAATCGGGCATCCGCAAGCCGTACGGGATGGTCCTGAGCACGGGGCCCACGGGAAGCGGCAAGAGCACCAGCCTGTACGCCATACTCCGGGAACTGAACGAACCGGACGTCAACATCATCACCCTCGAAGACCCTGTGGAATACCGGGTGGACAGAATCCGCCAGGTCCAGTTGAACCGCAAGGCGGGCATGACCTTTGCCGGCGGTCTCAGGGCGATACTGCGCCAGGACCCGGACATTATTATGGTGGGCGAGATCCGGGATGCGGAAACGGCGGGCATCGCCGTGCAATCCGCCATGACGGGCCACCGGGTTTTGAGCACGGTCCACACCAACGACGCCGCCGGGGCGGTCACCCGCTTCATCGATATGGGAATCGAGCCCTTCCTGGTCTCATCGGTCCTGCTGGTGACGTTTGCGCAACGGCTCGTCAGGACCATCTGCCCGTATTGCTCGGAACCTTACGAACCCCCGGCCAAGGTGCTCGAGCAATTCGGGGTGAAAGACATCGCCGGAGCGGATTTCCGCCGCGGCAAGGGCTGCTTCAACTGTATGCATACCGGCTACAAGGGCAGGATCGGGGTTTTCGAGATCTTGCTCAATGATGAGATGATCCAGGATATGATCATGAAGAGATGCTCCTCGCAGGAAATAACGCGCGCGGCCATAAATGCGGGCCGTCTTCGCACGCTCAAGGACGATGCTATTGACAAAGTATGCAGAGGAATGACTACATTTGAAGAAGCTGCATCGTCCGTAATGGTGGGAGTCTAAAGCTCGACGGAGTTCTAAATCGTTCGTTCGATGCAGGGCTGTTCGAAATCTCCGTCCGTTTCCGGGCTTATCCTCGGCGCGACGGCATGAATAACGCAAACTACAGTCAGCATCGGATTGACCCTCATGTATACCACCAAAGACATATATTTGCTTTTCAGTACACGTATAATACGCCTGTTCGCCTACGGTTCTCTCTCGGTCATACTGGTACTCTACCTGGAACAACTGGGGCTCGCCGACACCTCGATTGGTCTGCTGCTGTCCCTCACGCTGATCGGCGATACCGTGATCTCCCTGTGGATAACCACAACAGCCGACCGCATCGGCAGGCGGCGCATGCTCATGATCGGAGCGGCGTTGATGGTGCTCGCCGGAATACTGTTTTC
>CAYOVG010000110.1:0-18499 GCA_964407285.1 uncultured Syntrophobacteraceae bacterium | reverse complement strand
ACCGCGCCGAAGCGCGCCAACCCCAACGCCAGTTGAATTATGCCGGCGATGAGGGTGAGCGTGAGCGCCATCCCGATGTATTCCGGGGTGAAGGGGGCCGCCAGCGTGCTGATCTTGGAGAACACGATGATGGATATGGCCGTTGTGGGTCCGGAAATCAGGTGGTGGGAGGAACCGAAGAGCGCCGCAACGACGGCGGGCACGATGGCCGAATAAAGACCATATTCGGCGGGCAGCCCCGCTACGGCGGCGAAGGCGATTCCTTGCGGGATCACGATGACGGCGCCCGTGACGCCCGCAAGCATATCGGCCTTGAACGCGGCGCGGTTGACCATGCGCGCCCATGCGGGCGCAAACCGACGATAAGCCATCGCGTCTACCGGTCCTCCCGTCTCCTCGATGTCGTTGACTTCAGGCCCGGCAACGTCATTCCCGCGCCGGCGGAAATCCGGGGTTCTCAAGATTTGCCGGCCCCCCGCCCATGCGGGGGTGACGTTGATTCAACGGCATTGTCCCGTCTCCTCCCCCTATCCTTTCATCCCGGCGCCCACCCCTTCATCCAGGCCCCCTGTCCCCCCGTCCCTTCTTATCCCCCCTACCCCTTCTTATTCCGGAACTCCTTCATGAAGCCAACGAGGGCCTCCACCGCCGCGTAGGGCACGGCGTTGTAAATGGACGCCCGGCATCCGCCGACCGAGCGGTGCCCCTTCAGGCCCGCGAGCCCTTCCGAAAGGGCCTGGGCGATGAATTCCTGCTCCAGTTCCGGAGTGGGCAGCCTGAACGTCACGTTCATGAGGGACCGCGAATTGGGGACGGCGGTGCCCTTGTAGAAATCCTGGCTGTCCAGGTAGCCGTAGAGGAGTTCCCCTTTGCGGCGGTTGGCGGTTTCCATCTTTTCTATCCCGCCGACCGTTTCCTCGATCCATTTGGCCACCAGTTGCACCACGTAGATGGCGAAGCACGGCGGAGTGTTGTACATGGATTTCTTGCCGGAGTAGGTCGTGTACTTGAGCATCGAGGGGAGCTTCTCCGGCGTGCGGGCGAGCATGTCGTCCCTCACGATGACGAGGGTGACTCCGGCCGGTCCGGCGTTTTTCTGCGCGCCGGCGTAAATCAGCCCGAAGGGAGCGGGGTCGAAAGCGCGGCTGAAGATGTCCGAGGACATATCGCAGACGATGGGGACCCCCCCGGCGTCGGGGAACCGGCGCCACTGCGTGCCGCGGATGGTGTTGTTGGACGTGATGTGGAGGTAGGCCGCATCCGCGTCCACCGGCACCTCCTCGGGGATGTAAGTGTAGGCCCGGTCCGCGGAGCTTGCGACGACCCGGACGTCCTTTTCCAGCAACTGGGCTTCCTTGACCGCCTTCGACGCCCAGGTGCCCGTATCCGTATAGTCCACGGGCTTGCCGGGAAGCGAAAGATTCATCGGGACCATGCAGAACTGCATGCTGGCGCCTCCCTGCAGAAAAAGCACGTGGAAGCGGTCGTCGAGCTTGAGCAGGCGCTTGATGCGAACGACGGCGTCGTCGAGAACCGCCTCGAACACCTTGCCCCGGTGGCTGCTTTCCAGGATGGACATGCCGGAACCCTGAAAGTCGATGAGCTGGGCTTGGATTTCCTCGAGAACGGGCAACGGCAGGGCGGCCGGGCCCGGGTTGAAATTGTAGACGCGATGGACCATTGTACTCTCTCCTTTCTTTATGATCAAAATCTACTGCCGAAATATCGAATCGACATCGGCGACCCGTGATGTCCGTCCGCGGATATGGGCAGTTTGACAAGCAGGTATGCGAAACTACCGGGGGATCTCCATTTTGTCAATGGGATTTCCGGGGGCTTTCGCCGTTTCCGCTCGCCCGCATCGAGCCGGCGCCGGATTTGTCATGTAACTTCGAATTCGACTTGCACATTCCATTTTCACATACGAATAAACGTGATACAAGTACAATTCCAATCCATCTCCACTCCAAGCCGGAAATCGACGCCGCCGGCTCTTTCCAACGAACCGCCGGATGCCCGGGAGGGCTCGGAATGCAAGAAATTCTTTCTCTTTCGCATTTTCCGCGCCTTTCGTGGTAAATTTTCCGCGTCTTTCGTGGTAAAAGAAAGATGACTGGAAGGGCGCGGCTTTCCACTGCGCCGTTGCGCCGCTGTGAAAGGGCTTTTGAACGTTTTTGCCGGGAGGACGATGATCCGATATGGAAGGACCTCTGAACCTGACGAAAGACAACATCAAGGGCCTCGAGGTGGATTACGACGAGGTGACCGCGGACTTCCTTCCCGTGAAGCTGCGGAGCCTCTTTCCGGAAACCGTGATCCGCTTCGATCTGTACTTTCCCACGCTGGAGAAGGGCAAGAGGATCGTTTGGGACAAGGTGCTGGGGCGAAACCAGGCGTACACTCAGGCGCTCCATGATTCGCTGCTGAAGGAAGAGATACACGAGATATTCATCGCAAGGGAGAGCGAAGAGGATTTCCTCGAGTATTTCAACGAGCATCTTCGACGGAGCCTCGCCGCCGAAGATATTCCCAGCCGGAAGAAGACGCAGCTTCTCTACGACGGCGCGGAAAACGTGGTCAAGAAAGTCTTCAGGGAACGCCCCACCAGGGCCAATGTCGCCATGGGACGGCAGTTCGTCGATAACTTCGCCTCCCACCTCCTTGCGGACAAAGTGTCCTCCGAAGCGTTGTTCTCGATATTTGCAAAAGATTACGGTACATTCACCCATTCGGTGCAGGTGGCCATCCTCGGCATGGCGTTTTGCCGGTACCTGGGCTGGAGCAAGGACGAAGTGGGCGATTTCGGCCTGGGGGCCCTTTTCCACGACATCGGAAAGAGCGCCATCGACGACGCGATCCTCAACAAGCCCGGCCGCCTCGACAAAGATGAATTCGAGATGATCAGGAGGCATCCCGCCCTCGGGTACCAGAGGCTCAGGAGCGCCCGGATTATGTCGGAGAGCCAGTTGAACGTGGTGCTCCAGCATCATGAAGCTTTCGACGGGTCGGGATATCCGAGCGGCCTGACTGGAGAAAAGATCCACAAGTACGCGCGCGTCGCCCGGATCATCGACTGCTACGACGCCCTCACCGCGAGAAGGGCGTACAAGGAGGCCCTGCCTCCGGCGGCGGCCGTGAGGGTCATGCTGGATGAGATGGGCGGCGCCTTCGATGCCGTCTACCTGGATTCGTTCGTCGATTTTCTGGGGGCGGAAGATGATTCGAAAGACGCCCTGAAAAGGGTCAATATCGGCCTGGGCAGCGAAATGGTGATCCAGCCGCACGGCGAGGAGTTTCGCATGAAGGCGATACTGGTGGGCATGGAGCCGGGCGAATACTTCATCCTGCGCGTTCCGTCCCATGCGCGGGTCCAGAAGATCTTCCGCGAAAAGGCCCGGATCGTCGTCCGGTACCTGCACTCCGGCACGGTGTACGGCTTCCGGTCCATTGTCCTGGGCCATGTGCTGCACCCGCTGCGGCTCATGATCACATCCTATCCCCGGAAGGTGGAAACCCTCGACCTGCGCAAGAACCCCAGGATAGAATGCTTCCTTCCGGCGGAAGCGAAAACCGGAACGGGAAGGTATTCGGGGGTCATCCTGGATTTGAGCCTGGGAGGATGCAAGTTCATGGCCAGGCAGGCCGACAGGGACGCCGTTTCCAGGATTGCCTTGAATGCTCCCGTTGCCGTCATGGCCCAGCTCTTCGGAGACAAAAGGCCGGAACTCATGACCGGCTTCGTGCGGAACATAAAAGTCGACGAGGGGAAAGCCGAACTCGGCATCCAGTTCGTCAACCTCAACCCGGAAACCAGGCAAAGCGTCCAGAACTTCATCGAAGGAATTATGGATATCGTCAAATAGACCGTTGCGCGACGCGAACCGGCGCAACCCGCAACCCGTAACCCGTAACTCGCAACCCGGAAAGCTCTATCTCCATGGAACAAATCATCAACTTCTACGGGACCCGAGCCAGGAGGGCGTTGGCCAATGAGTACAAGACGGCGATGTCCTATGTCTACAGCCACGAAGTCAACGAAACGGTCCTGAACTCCGTCAACTCCTGGCTCTCCAGGCGCTCCGAGGCAAGGATCACCCACCGCTGGATAGGCCTGCTGGACGGCGACCTCATGCTGACCCTCATGTACGACGAGGGCGGAAAGAACAACGCGGAAAACGAAAGGATCATCGCCTTCGACGGCAACCGGATAAGGGAAAATGTGGCCAGGAAGAGGAACCAGCAGAAGGATTCGATCGACGCCGAGGAAATCGCGTCCCTGGTCCTTCGGGCCGCGAACAACTGGCTCGGCAAGCATCCTCGCGTCAACCTGACGCACCGCTTCACCACCATGATGGGACAGGATATGCTCGTGATCCTGATGTACACGGGTGAGGAAGCCGATTCCGAATAGCGGCTTACGCGACACGGGGCGAAACGCGCCTCCGGCAACGATCGCGCTTCCGGCAACGATTACGGCTACCTGCCGTCATTTGCCGGACTTTGCGCCTCCCCGGGCCAACGATTGAATGGAAATTCCGGGATGATTGAGGTATGATAAGTCGAGGTTATACATTGTCAGGTCTACAAGTTACATGCCTGAATCGGAGTATCGGGCATTTCGGCGTGTCCGTATGGGGTTCGAAAGCATATCTGAGTGATTGAGGAAGCGGCTCCGGACGCTTCCATCCATGGCCCGAAAGTTCCGTGCGGAAACGTCCCGTACGGGAAATTTCTTTTCTCGGTGGAGGGCATTGCCATGTGGAAATTCCTTGACATGTTTCGGAGGAACAGAGTTTTTCAGAGCGATTCGCCCGAAAAGACCGCTTTCCAGGAAAAGTACAGGCATTTCCAAAGCCTCCTGGCAGGCAACAACAAAGCCCTGGAAACCATGACCGAACTGGAGCAGATCTGCTACGGACCCAAGCCGTTCTCTCTCGATGTGATCACCCAGAAAGTCGAATCGTTGCAGGCGCAAATCTACGAGATCGCGGAGGACCTCAACGCCATCGCGGGCGGCAAGTATCCCTCCCTTTTCGATACCGTCGAGCAGCTCGGCATCGACATCCTGCGGGAACTCGTGCGCAAGCGGACGGTCGCCGGGAGCAGCCTCACCCTTTCGCTGCAGTATCTGAGCCTGGAGCACGTGCCGGAGGTCGGCGGCAAGGCCGCGAGCCTCGGCGAAATCTGCAACCGCGTCCACCTTCCCGTCCCGCCGGGGTTCGCCGTTACGGCTTACGCCTGCCACCACTTCATGAATTCGAACAGGCTCTACGATGAGACGCAGAAGATACTCAAGGGCCTCGACGTCAACGACACCGAGCAACTGATCGGGCGAAGCGACCGCGTGAAGGAACTCATCAAGCAGGCGCCGCTCCCGGCGGACCTCGAAGGCTGCATACTCGATGAAATGAATGCGCTCAGCAAGGAATTCGGCCCGAATATGCTCCTGTCCGTCCGGAGCAGCGCCACCAGCGAGGATTCCGAAGCCAGTTTCGCCGGCCAGCACTCCACGGTGCTCGGCGTGAACAGGGAGAACATCCTGCAGGCGTACAAGGAAGTCGTCGCCAGCATGTTCAATCCGCGGGCCATCTACTACCGGCGCAGCAAGGGGTACCCGGACGAGTACGTGATCATGAGCGTGTTGTGCCTGTCGATGGTGCGTTCGGTGGCGAGCGGCGTGATGTACACCAGGGACCCCAACGACGACCGGCGCGACGTGGTGATGGTGAACGCGGTGTGGGGACTGGGGCTGGGCGCGGTGGACGGATCGTCGGAGACGGATTACTACGAGGTGGACAAGATCTCGCGGGATGTGCTGGTGGAAAACGTTGCGGACAAACCCTCCATGCTCGTCCTGGCCGAGGGGGGCGGAATCGAGAAGAAGGCCGTGCCCGACGATTCCCGCGCGAAGGCGTGCCTCGCGCGCGAGCAACTCGCCACGCTCGTGGACTACGGCCTTATGCTGGAAGAGCACTACGGCGTCCCTCTCGACATCGAATGGGCGCTGAGGCGCCAGGGGCGCATCACGCTTCTGCAGGCGCGCCCTTTGAACATGCACCTGAGGACGACCCGGACCGAAACGCGGGAGAAGATGGACGTCGAGGAACTGCGGAAGAAGTTCCCCGGCAATCCCATCTTGCTGAACGCGGGCGCTACCGCGTCACGCGGGAAGGCGAGTGGCCTGGCCTACGTCATGACGTCCGACCATAACCTGTTGAACATCCCCGAAGGCTCGATCCTCATCGCCCCGGAGACGTCGCCGCGCCTGGTGGCGATTCTCGGCCGCGTGCAGGCTATCGTCACCGACGTGGGGAGCGTGACCGGGCACATGGCGTCGGTCGCGCGGGAGTTCTCCATTCCCACCCTCGTGGGAACGGGAAACGCCACCAGGGTGATTCCGCACGGCGAGGAAATCACCGTCGATGCGACGAATTCCCTCATTTTGCAGGGGCGCGTGGAGAGCATCCTGGAGCGCAAGAAGCCCGTCAACCCCATGAAGGGCAGTCCCACCTACAAGACCGCCCACTCCGTCCTCAAGAAGATCGCGGTCTTGAACCTGGTGGACCCCCAGAGCGAGAACTTCACCCCCGAGGGCTGCCGGACCCTCCACGATGTCATACGGTTCGCCCACGAAGTCTCCATGCGTGAAATGTTCAAGATAACCGACGATATCGAAATGGATACGCATGCCGCGGTGCGCGTCAGGGCCCCGCTTCCCATGAAGATATACGCGGTGGACCTGGGAGGCGGCCTTTCGATACCTTCCAACGTTCCCGCGGCGGACATGGAAGACGTGGTCTCCGTTCCTTTCCGGTCCCTGCTCAAGGGCATGTTGCACCCCGGCGTGCGGTGGCTCGGAGCGGTGGGCGTCGACTGGAAGGGGTTCGCCTCCATCGTGGCCGAATCGGTATTCACGGACCCGAGCGCCGACGAGCGCATGGGCGGCCCCAATTACGTGATCCTGTCGAGGGAGTACGTCAACTTCAACTCCCGGCTGGGCTACCACTTCGCTTTGCTCGACGCCTACTGCGGCTCTCACGTGAACGACAACTACATCATCTTCTCGTTCAAGGGCGGCGCGGCCGACATCGGGCGGCGGTCGAGACGGGCCGTTCTGATCGCGAAAATCCTCAAGCGGCTGGGCCTCAAGACCCTGATCAAGGGCGATATGGTGCGCGGCGAGATCAGGAAGTACGAATGCGCGCAGTTGCAGGAGAAGCTCGATATGATCGGACGCCTCCTGGGGTCCGTGCGCCTGCTGGACATGGTGCTCTCCGACGAGGGGGCGATCGACTGGTACGTTGAGGAGTTTTTCAAGGGCAACTACACCTTCGCCCGGCAGGGACAGGTGGCTTAGGCCCCGTGGTCGTAATCTTCAAAACCGGCGGACGGAGCCGGTGAAAGCGGTTGAAAAGCAGCCTCATGGCGACAATGATTCCCGACGGTATCGGCGACTTCAAAACGGAGGGGGAACGCAGGTTCTACCGCTTCCTCGAGTCTTCCGCAAAGCCGGACAGTCAGTACACGACATGGTACCTTCCGGACATCGAAGGGAAGGAGCCCGATTTCGTCCTCTTCGGCCGGGATGTGGGGATTATCGTCTTCGAAGTGAAGGACTGGTCCCTGGAGCAGATCGTGGAGGCCAGTCCGCGCGCCTTCATTCTGCGGATGGGCCGGGAGAGGCGGAGCTTCAGGAACCCTCTGCACCAGGCCCGCGAGTACCTGGAATCCCTCCTCGACCGGATACGGGCGGACGGCAGGCTGCTCTCCAAGGACCCCCGGTACCACGGCAAGCCGGGAGTGCCGCTCGGGCACGGAGTGGTTTTCCCAAATATCACCAAGGAACTGTACTGCCGCCGCGGGCTCGACAGCATCATCAGCCCGAGCCGGATTTTCTTCCGGGACGACATGCACTCCTCGTCGGAAATCTGCAGCGACAGCAGCGGACGCTGTTTCAAGAACGTGCTGCTGAAGATGTTCCCGCCCCGTTTTCGTTTCAACGTGACCACGGAAGACTACCTGCACCTCAAGCAGTTGCTGTTTCCCGTGGTGCGGATCGACTCCCCCGAACGGGACTCCTGCGTCTACATCGACCCGGCGCGGCGCGTGAGCGTCCTCGATGACCGGCAGGAATCGCTTGCCAGGAACTGCTCCAATTCGCGGCACATCATCTCGGGCCCCGCGGGCAGCGGCAAGACCCTCATCCTCGTCCACAAGGCCGCGTTCCTCAGAAAGTACACCATGACGTCGAGGGTTCTCTTCGTGTGCTTCAACATCGCGCTGGTGAACTTCGTCAAGCGGTTGCTGGCGGAGAAGGGGGTCGGACTCGGGCCGGGCGGAGTGGAGGTCTACCACTTCTTCGAGCTGTGCGCGATGATACTCGGGGAGGAGGTGAGCTACGAGCAGGAAGACGGGGAGTACTACCGGCTCGTGGCCGAAGTGGCGCGAGCGGGGTTGAAGAAGGACGTGAAGCTTCGCTACGACGCCATCCTGGTGGACGAGGGACAGGACTTCACGGACGAGATGTTCGGCGTGATCGAAGCCCTGCAAGGCCGGAACAGGAAGCAGCAAAGCCTCACCGTCGCTGTCGACGAAGAGCAGAATATCTACGGCCGTCCCCTGACGTGGAAGACACGGCTGGTGGAAGGAGGCGCCCGGCTGGATGAACTCCGGGCCATGTACCGCAACACCGCCGAAATCAGGCGCTTCGCGCTGTGCTTCGGGAGCGGGCCGCGGGGCCGGGAGGAGAGCGGCCGCGGGCAGTCCGGCCGAAGGACCGGCGGCGAGGAACCGGCCGGGCGGGAAGCGAGCGGATGGGAGACGGTTGAGCGGGAAGCGGCCGGGCGGGAAGCGAGTATCCGGGACGTGAACGGCCTCGGGTTGACCGGTCATGGATCGGGCGGTCTCATTTTGACGAACGCCCGCGGAGCCACCGTTCGCGAATCGAGCGGCCTCATTTTGACCGGCCATGAACTCACCGGCATCGGGACAAAGGAGCCCGGAGCGGCCGGCGCGGCGCGGGAAGATGCTCCCGAAGACATGTACGCCGTTTACTGCGAAACGCGCGGGCCCGCGCCCGAAATGGTCCGGATGAACGACATGGAGGAGCTTTACGGCTACATTGCCGACGCCGTCGGGACCCTGCGGGACGACCGGGAGTACTCCCTTTCGGAGATAGCGGTCCTCTACACGAGGCACAGGTTCGTGGAGGAAGAGGGCGCGGGGGGAAAGTCCGGCTCTCCGCGCAAACGCTCGAAGGGCGCTCTCTCGCCCTCGGGAGCGCCGGTTCCCCGGCGGCTGGTGGAAGTCCTGGAATCGCGGGGAATCATGTGCAACTGGATCGCCGAGGACTACAGGTCCAAGCGTTTCTACGACGTCACTTCCGACAGGGTCGCCGTGTCCACCATCCACAGCGCCAGGGGCCTCGATTATGCGTGCGTCTTCCTGGTGGGGACGGACCGGTTCCCGGCGGACGCGGGTCCCGGTGGAGCGAAAGGGGCGAAGGAAGCCGCAAGGGAGGCGGAAACCGCCTTGAGGAGGCTGATCCACACCGGCATCACCCGGGCCCGCCACAAACTCGTCATCCCTTACGTCCACAAGACCCCGCTCATCGAAAAACTGCTCGCCTGCATCGATGCCCCCACCCCCATCGATGCCCCTCCTTCACCCGGCGACGCCCCCGATGCCGGCGCTCTCCAACCGGCGCAAACCGACGACGGCGCAAACGGCCCGAACAACCCGAACAACCCGAGCGACTCGAACGCCCCGAGCGACTCGAACGCTTCAAGCGACTCAAACGACTCGAACGACTCGAACGGCTCGTCATGAGCTTGTCGAAAGGAGTAAGGCGATTTCCGAAAATGGATTTACCCGAACCGGTATTGCCGGCAGGTGCTGCGGCGTCGCATTACCGGTAAGCGCTTTACCGGAAATCGCCCAAGGCGATTTCCGAATCCAAAATACCGGCCCATGGCGGTACCGGGAAGGTTTCGCGTCCCCGCTCCGCAATGGAGCGGTAACCACAATTCTGGCTGGAAATCACCCTATTACGGTAGGCATGATTCGCCCATCCTGCCATGCCGGATGAACTGTGATATGGCGTTTGGAAGATCTGGGGCGGGGCTTGCCGCGGACCATCGTCAGCCCGTTTTCTTCATCTGCATTCCGGGTGCATTCTCAGGCCTGATTTCAAAACCATTTCTTTGATAAAAGTCACTTCGTCCCAGGGCTGCAAACAGCCAGACCCTTTGAATACCGTGCTCTGCACACTTGTCCTTCAGCATCTTGAGAATCGAGCTTCCAATCCCGCGATTCCGGTATTCCGGAAGGACGATCATATCACACAGCAGCGCATAAAGCGCCGCATCAGATATCAAACGACCCATTCCAATAAGCCTGCCATGGTCAAATACTGAAACCCATTGCCAGGAATTGTCAATGGCCGACCGAAGCGTGTCGTCCGATACTGCCATGACCGACGTCCAACCGACAATTTCAAGAAGCTGCTTATACTCACTGAGGGGCGGTTTGATCCATTTGTATTCAACCACTTGACGTATCTCCTGGCTAGAGGGTGTTATGCATTTTTGGCGGTCATGGATGGCAAACGCGAAGCAGTATCAATAGAAATCGCTCCCTCGGCCCGGAAAAATCCAGCTCACCTCCGGGGCATTATATTCGTAATACCTGATGTTCTGTGGGTTTTGATATTTCAAAGTGCATAACACCCTCTAATTGGGATAGGGGGAAGCCACACGATATAATTGCGAAAACGTTTTGTCCCACTCCGGCTGCAATACCTGCAATACCGCTTGCCGGCTCAGCCGATCCACTCTAGTGGGCACGCCTAATTTTCTTATCCCTCCTCCGGACTTCGGGAAATTTACCCGCTTTACCGGTTGAGGTTCATACGCGCCTGCAAGTAATGCCTCTTACATCTCGGCCGGTGTTCCCGAAGATGCGGCCCCAACTCCTTCACCGTCATCCCGTCTATTCAGGGATTTCCCCAGCACGCACCCTTCCTCCATATTTCGGACTTTGCGGCCTTTGGCCCTGATTTCCAACTCCTGCCCGGTTCCCTCCACAAAGTTCCTGTTTCCCACCGCAATGCACTCCGTCCATCTGCTGTCCCGGACACTGCAGCTCTCCTTTCCGATACATTGCCATACCCAAGCTCTGTGGGAGTTTTGCAGCATATCCAGAGAGGGCAAATGGAGCAACTCCATCAACGGCTCGTGATCGATCAATCCGCAGCTTTGACGGGCCGCCTGGATCTCTTGGTAACCGCCGCTCTCCCCTTCCGACGGGTGCCCGACCACACCGGCGCGCACCAGGTTCACATCCATGTAGACGATGCACCGGATGAGGTGGATCATCCGTTTCCACCGCTGTGGCATGGTAGCCGGTCATCTCAGCATGCTCCTCTGCGCATCTTCCTGTCATTGTATTCCTGAGCAGTCCTGCCTGCCGCAAGCCGCATGGATTTGGGGATGACCTTGCACTCCCCACGGTCCAGCACCAGCAGATGGATGTGATTGGAAGTGACCATGTGGTTCACGATGCATAGGCCGGCCGTAGCGATTCTTCCTCTCAAACAGCCAGTGAAGCCGACACCTGTGGTCCCTGGTAAACTTCAGCAGGAACTCCCTGTGATGGCACCGATACGTTATGGCTATGTACCGGGCATATCCGGGTAGGTAGTGGCGTTTGGCTCCGGCCGTGCTCCTTTGTCCCTCACACTTAAAGCGTCGGTTTCAACGCCCAAAACAGGGCTCTAAGCCTGAAAAGAGCTCACTTTCCGAGATCTTTTCCTGAAATGCTGTGAGCCTACCGTGGCCCAATCCCGCCACGCGCATCCGATCATGTGTCTTCAAACCGCATTCATCGTTGGGTAACGTCGTTAAGGAGCGGAGGCAGAGTGTAACCACTCTGCCCCATCTCTACGCGCCAAGGTTCTCCACATTCTGCCAGTCGCTGGTTAATCCAATCAATTGGGACCATATTGATGCCTGCGTCGATGTAATGCGCATCTTGTGGGAATCTAGCTGTGTACTCGTTCCTAAATTGGATAAGTAATTGAATACGTCGATTGTATTCAGGGTGGTTGGTTCCTGAGCCACCTCGCCCATAGCCCCACATTTCTGTTGGGAATCCTAATCGCTCCGTAGGGCCGCGCGCCCACGTACCTCCCCGCCCGTCAGCAGTGGAACAAGTGCCACCGTCACCGCCAATGATCAGGCCATCGTCGCCATGGATAAATCCACTCCCGCCTTTACCCCCAATCCCCGCAACACCGCCATCACCGCCTTTACCGCCTACTACGACCCCCCTATTACCAATGATTGTGCCACCACCACCTTGCCCACCAATGCCACCTGGCCTCTTGTTGAGGTTAGCGGAGACCCACCTCTCGTGGTCTGCCTTCCAGGCCCTCAAGATTCCAACGGGGAAGTCTCTTCCGCCATTTTTATCAATGAGATCCGCGCAATTACTGCACAAAAAGATTCCGTTTAATATTGAGCTACGCTCTTCTTGCGACATGTTGGCGTCGTAGCGCGGTCCACCTTCTGCCGCAGCCGTAATGTGCGCTGCTTTTCCAATATATAGATACTTTTCTTCGTCTCCGTCAGAAGGTGCGATAGTCTGTTTCCGACAGTCTGGATTAGAGCATATGAACGCTGCCCTCATTCTTAGTGCGTTCTTGATGCTCATAGAGAAATCATCTCTAGCCACAATTCACCCCCCTCTCGTGCCGCGAAAACGACAAAAACCAGCGATGGCGTAAGGGACAAAAAATACCACTTACTGTCACGCTCTCACAGATTTGCCGTCCGTTGTATGAGAAAGTTGTTAGGGAGTTTTCTGATTTGAAAATAGCACAAAGTTTACAGTTATCCCTTATAATCCGTTCAAGATTTCGATATCGCTCCTATCCTTACGCTCTAAAGCTGCTCTAATCCCCCTCTCAGATCTATTTCTCGAAGGTATACATCTGTGCATCGGGCACTCATAAGTTACCAAAACTGCAATAATTAATACCGGTGAAATTGTTCTGAAACGGAAGTCACCAAGAAAGTGCAGCATACTCTGGGATACACCAAAAGCTAGCATAAGTGTTCCTGCTATGAAAGTCACAATTATGTTCCTTTGATGCACACTTTTCGTCTTTGTGTAGAACAAGTGGATCTCTGATCATGTCTTTCTCCTCAGGCCTAACTACAGGATTAAACGGTGCAGAAACACGCGGCTACAGACTTTCGGTTAGCGCCTGTGGGTGGGGACCGCATGGTTCGGCTACTGCGCCGTTTGAAAGCATTGATGTTATCTTTTCAGAGGTAAGCTTGATCAGTGCGCACATAGCATCTGCAATGACTTCCGGCGGAGATCCAGCGGGGTGAACAACGATAAGCCTACCTCTTCCATGACTCCAATTTGGATCCCATCTCAGAGAATACTTGAAATCTATGTTTTCATCCTCGGCAAATTGTTTCAACACTGGGGACAGCATGCGGACGGAATCGGATTCCAGATGCAGTTCAGCGCTGATTCCACTGGATACTTTGTAAAATTCATAATGAAGACCCAATGCTGGGGCCCATGTGGAAGGTCTGACAATCCGATAAGTTTTGCCTTGGCCTATCATTGGAAAAGAGGGATCAGCCTTCGTCTGGTATGCATCCAATACTGCTTGAAACTCGGCAGCCATCTCGGGTTGGGTTGCGACAACCCGAGGACGTTCTGAAACTGCCACGTCAACAGCATTGAACGGAACGTAAATAATGTGACCCGATGTATCCGGATATTTTTGAACTTGGACCAACCGTATATCAAGGTTCGAACGCTCAACGAGAAACCTTACTATCCTCTCTAACTCATCTGGTATTTCGTCAACGACAATCACATACCGGGCAAGGCCCGCTCTCAAGTTTGCGCCCACCGCCTGCCATCTTCTCTCAAATACTCCGTCATCGTCCGAATCGCCGGAGAAGGTTCGTAAAGCGGTATCCAAAGCACCACCGACAGATATGTCCAATTCATCAACTGTATACGATGTGAGAATCGAGACGTAGTCGACAAGTTGACCAACTACCTCTCTCCTTGATTCGCTATTCCTGGCCAGCTTTACCTCCACTGCAATTGGCAAGCCCTCGGAGTTTACCATAAGAATATCGAGGAAACCTGCTCTCGGTAAGGTCACTTGCCGTTTCACTAGAGCGATATCCGGTTCTTGAGAAAGAGCCAATAAGCACGGATGTTGAGAAACGATAGATTCAAGTTCCGCTTCATTTCCAAATGCCGATTGGGTCAATTCAGCAGAACCCAAGTCAGTTATTCTGATTATTGCCATTCTATTCCTTTTCTTAAATGAACCTAGACCTATAGGCCTAACGGCATGCATAACCGATGATACGAATAAACATGAGCTTACAAATAGATATACTGCTTTCTGTTATTCTATTAATTACACGCACGGCTCACGCATTTATTATAATAATTCTCCATTTCTTTTCCTTCTATTATGATGTTAATTGGCCAATACAGCAAGGATGACATATGAAGCCAAAAGGGCTACTGCAATTTGTCGCATGGGGTCAGGCCATGCTAACCATTAGGACTTCCAGGGAAATATTCCAATAGAGCAGGTTATCAGGCTTAGAGCACTGTTTTCACCCCCAGAATGGGCGCTGTAAGGAGACTGGATCTCCCGCAGCACGCACCCTTCCTCCATATTTCGGACTTTGCGGCCTTTGGCCCTGATTTCCAACTCCTGCCCGGTTCCCTCCACAAAGTTCCTGTTTCCCACCGCAATGCACTCCGTCCATCTGCTGTCCCGGACACTGCAGCTCTCCTTTCCGATACATTGCCATACCCAAGCTCTGTGGGAGTTTTGCAGCATATCCAGAGAGGGCAAATGGAGCAACTCCATCAACGGCTCGTGATCGATCAATCCGCAGCTTTGACGGGCCGCCTGGATCTCTTGGTAACCGCCGCTCTCCCCTTCCGACGGGTGCCCGACCACACCGGCGCGCACCAGGTTCACATCCATGTAGACGATGCACCGGATGAGGTGGATCATCCGTTTCCACCGCTGTGGCATGGTAGCCGGTCATCTCAGCATGCTCCTCTGCGCATCTTCCTGTCATTGTATTCCTGAGCAGTCCTGCCTGCCGCAAGCCGCATGGATTTGGGGATGACCTTGCACTCCCCACGGTCCAGCACCAGCAGATGGATGTGATTGGAAGTGACCATGTGGTTCACGATGCATAGGCCGGCCGTAGCGATTCTTCCTCTCAAACAGCCAGTGAAGCCGACACCTGTGGTCCCTGGTAAACTTCAGCAGGAACTCCCTGTGATGGCACCGATACGTTATGGCTATGTACCGGGCATATCCGGGTAGGTAGTGGCGTTTGGCTCCGGCCATGTCCTTTGCCTCTCTCACTTAAATCGTCGGTTTCCACGCCCAAAACAGGGCTCTAAGCCTGAAAAGAGCCCACTCCCCGAGATCTTTTCCTTAAATTCTGTAGGCCTACCGTGGCCCGACCCCGCCACGCGCATCCGGTGAGGCCCGCTCACCATTCACAAAAAATGGACTCCAATGTTCGAGTACTATTCTATTCAAGGATTTGGAGAATAAATTATAAGTGAACCTAGTGCAACCTTTTTTATGCGTTACTGATATTTTTGTATATGTGTCGGTAGTGCTCTCTCTTACACAACCTGGGTTGCACAACTGCCGCCGGCTGCGATCTGCTGCGTCTCCGCCGGAGTCCGCAGTATCTCCTCGACCTTCGGGTCGAAATGAATCCTGGACGGACGTTATGGCGTCCCGCAACCGCTTTACCACCTCGCGAAGACTGCTTTCGCCCCGGTAATGGAGCGACGGGACTTCCTTGGGCAAAGACATACACGTCCCGTCTTTGTCCAAACCGCGGAATCAAAGTCCCGATCCAGTTGCGAATGGCCGTTTCCACCTCGCCGCCATCGAGAACAA
Source organism: uncultured Syntrophobacteraceae bacterium (assembly GCA_964407285.1). Classification (GTDB taxonomy): domain Bacteria; phylum Desulfobacterota; class Syntrophobacteria; order Syntrophobacterales; family Syntrophobacteraceae; genus CAYOVG01. The sequence goes on along the minus strand of CAYOVG010000110.1, from coordinate 2,508 downwards.
TTGCGTCCGGGCATTCTGCCGTCCTGCCGTCCGCGTATCCGGCCGACGGCCGCCCGGCCGGATACGGAAAATCAAAGCGCTCCCGTTTCCCTCAACAGAGCTTCGGCTATTTCTCGCGCCTTCTTGCCGTTCGCTCCGTCCTCCCCTTCGATGTTGACCGCAAAGACGTAAACGCCGTCTCGATCCTTCCTCTCCACCCATCCCACGAACCAGCCCAGAACGGATTCCATCTTCCCGTCCGGCTGCCGGATCATGCCGCTTCCGGTCTTGCCGCGGAAGATGTACCGGTCGGTCTCGTCCAACCTGATGATCTTCCTGGTGATGTCCATCGAGCGCCGGGAGAAGGGCAGATCGTTTCGATAGAGCCTCGAGAGGAAATCGACCTGTTCTTCGGCGGAAATCCCGAGCGAATCGCTAAGCCAGAACTTCGTGATTCCCCCCGCGATGTTCTCGTTTCCGTAGCGGACCGCCCGGACGTACGTCTTCATGCGCTCCTCGCCCACCCTGGACGCAACTTCCCGGTAGTACCAGACGACCGAATTCGAAATAGCCGACTGGAGAGTGTGGTCCCGGTTCCAGGCTTCAATCGAGTGCTTCGTCCCATCCCACTTCAGAAGATGGTCCTCGTCCCGTATGACTCCCGTTTCCAGTCCGATCAAGGAATTCGGGATCTTGAACGTCGAACAGGGGGACAACCGCTTCGCGCACTGCTCCCGGTTGTACCGGATGAATGTGTCCCTGCTCGCGTCGAACATCAGGAAAGCGCCGCGAAAACCCTCGAAGAAGCCGCCGAGGTCCCGTTCCTCGATGTCCCGGGCTTCGACCGGAACACGAAAAGCCGACACGGATCCAAGCATGAATACGACGACGAGGCAAAATATTCTCTTCATCTTCCCTCCAGAGTATCCACGATAAAATCATGATTCGACATGGTTCAAAACAGGGCGACACTTAAGCCGTCGCCCCCGCGAAGCTTGTCTCCGCGCAGGCGGGGAGCGGAGGGCCGGGAAGCCCTGAAAGATCTGGATTCCCACTTGCGCGGGAATGACGGTAAGTCCGAATGACCGTAAATCCTCTCGAGTGTTGCCCCAAACACATGCTCTATAGTCTATAGACGCACGGTCTATGAACCATGCCCATAATTCCTTTGAAATCATAATTCCGTAAAGTCGTGATCCCGTCTTTTCCTCATTCCCTATCCCCTCCCCTCGCGGTGGTCGGATACTCTATACCCGACTATCGAAAGCGGCGCAACGAGTCGCAACGACTCAAGCACATTTGCATTGATCCGGAACCCGTGAACGAACCGCGCCCATCCGGAACCGGCCCATCCGAAACCGCGCCATCCGGCAAATCGCCACTTGATTTTTCGTGAGGCGAAGGGTATGGAGGAAATGTGATGGGGTTGAGAGATACGTCGGTCGATTTCGTCAAAATATACAGCCGGGTAGAAACTGAGAAGCCGGGAATATGGAAAACAAGGAGGACTTGGTTATGAATCTGGCGTGGTTGTTCGGCATGATAATTTTGTGTGGCGTGCCGGCCATCGTGGGCGGCGGCATTGTCTGGCATTTTGTCCCGAGCTGGACGGCGGTGATCGTTTGGGAGGTCGCGCTGTTTTGCGTGATGGCCGTTGTGCTGGCCAGGGGATTCAAAAAAGCGGAACCGGGTCATCAAGCTCATTGAACGCGGTTGCGAATTTTCGTGCTTCCTCGATGAGCCGTACGATTGTACGAGTGTACGCACGATTGTATGCACGAGCGCGCGTCTGTACATAGGCGCCGCAGGGGCGCAACTCCAATAGGGACTCGAGTCGCGCCGACCGCGCAGGCTACGCGCCGACAGACGACGCACCGGGTTCAGATCACTGGGATTCAGTGGTCGGCGAGTTCAGTTCACAGGAGTTCAGTCGATGGAATGTAAAAAGGAACAGCACCTGAGCAAATGCAAATGCACGTACGATCCGTGCTCCAAGAAGGGCATGTGTTGCGAGTGCCTCCAGTTTCACCTTAAGATGAGGGAGTTGCCCGGTTGTTGCTTCTCCGAAGGGGCGGAGCGCACCTACGACAGGTCGTTCGAGCACTTTGCCCGCATGGTTTCGCAGAAGAAGATCTGAAATCCGAAGAACGAAACGGAGATTCCGGGGAGAGCGAGGCTTTGCCCTGCCTTACTGCACTACCGCCTCCCCGCCTCTCCCTTGCCCCCTACGATCTTTCTCTCTATGTATATGCTCCCCCTCCCACGCTCTTCCTCCCGTCCCCCCGCCCCTTTCCTTCCCGATATCTCCCCGCCCCCCACGCCCTTCTCAACACCGTCGAACTGACGCCGCCCAACGAACGGCGCGTCCGTCCCCCCCGAACGATCAGGGTCAGGGATTGTCGTGCACACCCCCCCACAATGGGCCATGTTACAGCTATATTGAGTCGGTAGTCTGAGTCTGTGGTGTAAGTCGGCAGTCCGAGTCGGCAGTGTAGTAAGCCGCCAGTCCGAGCCGGTAGTGTGAGCCGG
>CAYOVG010000109.1:0-18533 GCA_964407285.1 uncultured Syntrophobacteraceae bacterium | reverse complement strand
CTGTCGGCGCTGCCCGGCGCGGCGCTTTCGGTTTCGAGCTCGGTCCTGTCCATGCAACATTCGCTTGCGATCGGGCGCCATGGCGTGGGTGTTTCGGCCGGGATCCGGATAGCGGCGGATGTCGGCCGGCCTGCGCTCGATCACGTCGCCTGGATTGTTTCGTCGGGGACGGTTTTGCGGGTCAACCCGGGAGCGCTGCAAATCGGGTCCTCGAGAGCGACTTTTTCCGCGGGCGTTTCGATGCCCGGCAGCACCCAGGCGGCGGCGTTGGGGCGGCACGGGTGCTCGGTGAGCGTCGAGTCGCTCGTTTGGGCCGCCGTGCAGGCGCTTGCTTTCGGCCTGTATCCGGCCAGGGTGCGAGAGGCCGTCATACGGGAACTGCTCGCTCTGACTTCAACCATTCGAAAGGATATCGTCTTGCCGTCCACGGTTGCTGAATTGTTGCTCCTTTCATCCACGGTTGCGGCAGCCGAAGGGTTGCGGCTGGAATCGGGTCCGTGCTTCGGCATTACTCCGCAATCCGGAATTCTTTACCAGATCGATCTGCAATCCGGGATAGCCGGCGCGTTGGCGCTTACGTCCCGCGTGAGACCGATAGAGGACAGTCATGGGCAATAAAGTCTATGTGGGAGATGTGGGGACCGCGATCGTGGTGGACTGCGGATACGACATTTCGGAGGCCACCGATACCAGTCTCAAGGTGCGGTTGCCCGATGGAACGAGCGTGACCTGGGCCGCCGAAATCCACGCGATCGACGGAGAGACCCGGTACCTCAGATACGTCACGAAGGCCGGGGACTTCCAGGCTGCCGGCAACTATCGCCTCCAGGCGTCGCTCACGCTCAACGGGTGGAGTGGACTGGGCGAGACGGCCTCATTCACCGTCTACAGCGCTTATGCCTGATCGACCGACTACATTGGGATAATGGAAGGGGAGCGTTCGACATGGCCATTTCGGCGGTTTTCGTGAGTTCAAGCAGCTTCACCGTGTCCGGCGACCGCGCTGGGGAATTCACCACGGGGAGGAAGGTGGAAGCCGATTGCGGGGCGGACGGAATCAAGTATGGGACCGTTTTGTCCTCCAGCTATGACGGCGGGACGGGGTTGACGACCATTACGCTCAAGACGAGCGTTCTGACGGTTGGTCTCGCCGCGGTGCTCTACGGCATTGTGGACCGGTCGAGTCTCCCGGACCACTCGCATTCCATCTCCGACATCGAGGACCTGAGAGTTCCGTTCGTGCTTGCCGACGGCACGCAAAGCAACATCGCTCCCGGGACGGACGGAGCGCTGCCCTTTTGGTTGGCTGACGGGACCGAGAGCGACATTCCCATGACCGTGTAAGGATCGCAAAGGACCGCGCAAGGAGAGAGCTATGGCCACGCAAATCCCCATCAAGGCAATCATCGCCAACGGCGCCGCAACGGGACTCGCCCAGTTTGCGGACTCGGACACTGTCGATGCCGGGAACCTTCCCGGAGCGTCCGTGTATATCGGGACATTCTCAAGGGACCTCGCTACAGCCTCAGGGCAGCAAACCGTCACGGGAGTCGGATTCAGGGCCAAATTCGTCATATTCATAGGCACTGTGAACGTGGCGGCGGGAATGCTTTCGCTGGGCTTCGGCGTCGCCGGAACGGGAAAGTCCGTCGCTGACGCTCATGTAACTTTCGCCAACAGCTACACGTACAGTTCCACGGCCCTGTACATCTACCAGGGGTCTGGGATCAACCACAGCCTGAACATCAACTCCTTTACCGATGACGGCTTCATTCTCGATTGCGTAAAGACCGGAAGCACAACGGGGGTTCTGGTAGTGCAATTTGTCGCCGTGAGGTAGCGACCACACGTTCGAGGGGCGAGGAGGCGCGGGCTCCCTTACTCCATGATCCGGTCTTTCAATGCATCGGGCGACCACACGGGCAGCGGGCCGCATGTCCCGGTATCCGGGTCGTAGCGGTGCCTGTACGAGCACCCCACCTTCTGCTGATCGTACATGTGCTTCCAGCCCTTAACGTAATAGGCGCATTCGTCGTTGAAACAAACGTAGAAGAACTCGGCGCTCCAGGTCGACTGGTCCGGCACGCGCCATTTGAGCATTTTCACTCCGCAATGCGGGCAGATGGTTTTGTCTTCCGTCATTGTCGCTTTCTCCTCACACTCTCAAAAGAACAGACCACAAAAAGCACGAAGAACACGGAAAAAGGGGATGTTCGGTTTCGTGTTCTTCGCGCTTTTTGTGGTCGATGCTCTTCATGGCTCTTCATCACGTTTCGTGGCGGCCGCTTCCGGGCTATTTCCGGCTCTCCGCGCCTTCGGCGGAACCGGAATAGTCCGCGCGATCGAAAGTACGGTTCTTCATGTAAATGGAGGAGAACTCCTTCATCGTCTGCTTCATGATCTCTTCGTAGTTGATGGAGGCTTTGCTGAAGTATTCGCCGATCTTTTCGTAGTTCAGGCTGTTGAGGTCATTGCCGAGAGCCAGGTACTCCGAGCGAACATCCTCCGGCAGAGCATTGACCATGTTGCGGCCCAGCATATTTTCGTAGAGTTCGTACATATCGTCGATTAGTTCATTCATGGCTCCCGGTTCCAGTTTCTCCCCCTTCTTCTCGATCAACACCCTGCAAAAATTCAGAATGTACGGGTTTTGAATCCTGGCGGCAGCCTGTTGCGCGCGCTGCCCGGTTCCTGGCATGTTTTCCGTCATGGGCTTCGATCCTCTCCCCGGTGATTCGGAAAATCACCGGTTTTCCGATAGATTTCATAGATATGGCGCGGACTGGATTCATCCGGTTCTCCGGCCCGGACCGCCTCCGGTTCTCCCTCCGAAGGAATTGCCCGCCGCCTTGCGGAAGCATGCATTCGTCCGGGCAAGGGTCCATTTCATAAAATCTAAGCATCACAGCCGCATCGTGGCCAGAATTTTTCGGAAAGCGACGGCGCCGGCCGGTCCCGTTCTATCCTCTATCCGTTTTCACCGACGAGGATGCTGCGCACCTCCGCGATCAGGGCCGGAACGTCGGTCGTGAGGACGCGTCCGGCTTCGACGACCCGGCGGCCGTTTACCCACACGTGGCGGACGTCGCCGGCCTTTACGGCGTAGACGAGGTGGGAGACGGGATTGTAGAGGGGAGTGAGGTGGGGCTGGTTGAGATCGACGGCTATCACGTCCGCCCTTTTTCCGGCTTCCAGGCTCCCGACGGCGTCCTCCATGCCTAGGGTGCGGGCCCCTCCCAGGGTGGCCATCCGGAGCGCCTGGTGGGCCGGGCATGCGCTCGGGTCCTTGCGGAACACCTTTTCGAGCCGGGCCGCCATTCCCATCTCGGCGAACAGGTCCAGGTTGTTGTTGCTGGCCGCCCCGTCCGTACCGAGCCCCACGGGCACGCCCGCGGCCAGCAGTTGCGAAACCGGGGCGACGCCCGAGGCGAGTTTCATGTTGCTCTCCGGATTGTGGGAGATGCCGGCTCCGCGCCCGGCGAGGATCTCGATTTCAGATTCATCGAGCCATATGCCGTGCGCGCACAGGGTCATAGCGTCGAGTATCCCCAAGGAGTCGAGATAGGGGACGGGACGCTTGCCGTGGAGCCGCAGGATATCCCGCACCTCGGATGCGGTTTCGGAAAGATGGATCTGGAAGAGAATGCCGCGGCTGCGGCAGAGTTCCTTCACCCACTGCAAGGTATCGGGTCCGCAGGTGTAGGGCGCGTGGCAGAAGAGGGAAGGGCGGACGCGGGGTTCTCCGGAGGGAAAAGCGGCGAGGAAGTCCTCGGTGCGTCGCCGGGATTCGGCGGGGTCGGGGTTGTCCGGCGTGGGGAAGTCCAGGATGCCCTGGCCGAGCACGGCCCGGATGCCGGAGTCGATTGCGGCCCGTGCGGCGGATTCCTCGAAAAAATATCCGTCGCAGAGGGTGGTGGTCCCCCCGGAGAGCGCTTCGACGGCGGCCAGGAGGGTCCCGTGATAGACCATGCCGGGGTTCACATGGGCGCTCTCGGCGGGAAAGATGATTTCATGGAGCCAGCGAAGGAGCGGCAGGTCGCTCCCCATGCCGCGGAAGCACGTCATGGCGGCATGGGTGTGGGTGTTGACGAGTCCCGGGAGCACCAGGCAGCCTTTCAGGTCCATCTCCCGCCGCCCTCGGAAGAGGGGCCGGAGTTCCTCGGACGGTCCCACCGCGACGAGCGAGTCGCCGTCCATGGCGAGCGCCCCCGACGGGATGCACCGCATGGACTCGTCGCAGGTAACCACCCAGTCGGCGCCGGTGAGCAGCCAGTCCACCAGCTTCGGAGTCGGAGAAGCTCCCCCGGACGGTCCCGGATCGGGACCCGGCGCGCGGCGGGAGCGATCAGGGCCTGATGATGCGGGCGATGCCTCGGACATTGGCCATTACCTCTTCGATATCGATGGTGAGGAGCTTCCGGTCTTCCATGACCAGCCTGCCGTGAATGATGCTGTGTAGCACGTCGGAGCCGCGAGCGGCATAGACCAGGTGACTCACGGGTTCGTACATGGGCGTGAGGTGCGGCTTGCGGAAATCCACGACGATGCAGTCGGCGAGCATCCCGGGGGAGAGTTCCCCGGTTTGGCCGCCCAGGCCCAGGGCCGCCGCCCCGTTTCCCGTGGCCATGCACAGCACGGATTCATCCGGGAGGGTAGTGGGCTCCAGGGTGGCCACTTTGTGCAGCTTGGCGCAGGTATCCATCTCGCCGAAGAGGTCCAGGTCGTTGTTGCTGGCGCAGCCGTCGGTCCCGAGCGCCACGTTGACCCCCATTTCGAGGAGCCGGGGAACGGGGGCGATTCCCGAGGAGAGCTTCATATTGCTCTCGGGGTTGTGGGCCACGTGCACGCCGCGTGAAGCCAGCAGTTCCATGTCCGCGTCGTCGAGCGCGACGCAGTGGTCGGCGAGGAGCCTCGGCCCGAGGAGTCCCAGCGCGTCGGCGTGGGCCACGGGGCGGCGGCCGTACGTCTCCAGGATCTGCCCGACTTCCGCTTCCGTTTCGGAAAGGTGAATGATGAGGGGGACGTTGTGGCGGTCGGCGATGTCGCGGCAGCGCTCCAGGAGGTCCGGCGAGCAGGTGAAGAGCGCGTGCGGTTCGACGGCGATTCGGACGAGCGGGTCGCCTTCCCACTGTCGGATCAGGTCCTCGGTGAACCGGAGGCCGTTTTCGACGGGTCCGTAGTGCGGCGACGGGAAATCGTAGAGCACCTCGCCCACCAGCGCTCGCATTCCGGCGGCCCCGGCGGCTTCGGCCACCTTGTCCTCGAACAGGTACATGTCGCAGAAAGTGGTGGTTCCCGAGAGGATCATCTCCGCACACGCGAGCAGCGTTCCCCAGTAGACCCAATCGGACCGGAGCTTCTGCTCCGCCGGAAAGATGTGGTCGTGGAGCCATTCCATGAGGGGGAGGTCGTCCGCAAGCCCCCGGAAGAGCGTCATGGCCGCGTGGGTGTGGGCGTTGATGAGCCCCGGCATCACCACGCACCCGTCGGCGTCGAGCACCTTGCGGGCCTTGAACCGGCCCTGAAGCTCCCCGGCCGGGCCCACGGCGACGATTTTCCCGGCATGGATCGCGACCGCGCCCCTCTCGTACGAATCATTGGCCCGATTGAGGGTGAGGACGCGCCCGTTCACGATTAGAATGTCGGCATCCCGAGGTCCCCGACCTGGATCGCCTGCTCTCTCTCCACCGGTTTCGTTTAGTACCACGCTTACTCCTTGGTTACGGGTTGCGGGTTACGGGTTGCGAGTTACGGGTTCGTTCGTTCCCGGGCTCCCGTGGATGCACATCGGCAAGGGAATGCCGAGGCATCGCTCCATGAATTCGTCACCGCTAGATACGTTCCAGGATCTTCGCCAGCAGGCGCATGAGCTCGGGACCGGCCTTTTCCGCCGTGGCGATGATTTCGTCCAGCGGGACGGGGAGGTAGTAGTCCGGCAGGTTCACATTCGAGATCACCGAGATTCCCATGACGTTCATACCCGCGTGCACCGCCGTGATGTTTTCCATTATGACGGACATCCCGACGGCATCCGCGCCGATTTGCCTGAGGAACCGGGTCTCCGCCGCGGTTTCGAGGTTCGGCCCCACGACGCCGACGAAGACCCCCTGGTGCAGCAAAATTCTCTCGGAAAGGGCCGTCTCGACGGCAATCTCCCGCAGGCGGCGGCTGTAGGGCTCCGTCATGTCCGGAAACCTGGGTCCCCAATCATCGACGTTCGGGCCGATGAGGGGATTACGGCCGGTCATGTTGATATGGTCGATGATGAGCATGAGGTCTCCCGGACGGAACCTGGGGTCCAGCCCGCCCGCGGCGTTGGAAAGGAGCAGCGTCTTCACCCCCAGGGCCGCCATGACCCGTATGGGAAAAGAGATCTGGCGCGGCGTATAGCCTTCGTACAGGTGAAAACGGCCCTGCATGGCCAGAAGGGGCTTCCCTCCCCAACGGCCGCACAGCAACCGGCCATGGTGGCTCTGGACCGTCGAAACCGGGAAATGCGGGATCTGGTCGTAAGGAATTACAACGTCCTTATCCATGGCTTCCGCGACTCCGCCGAGACCCGTTCCCAGTATCAAGGCGATGTCGGGCCGGGAGCCCAGCCGCTCGCGGATGAATGCCGTCGATATCTCCACTTCTTTCCGAAATTGATCCATCTGCTTCCTTCCCCTCTTGCCAGGGCATCGAATAAAGGCGTCTGGAAAATGTCTCCGGTGAACGGTCACAGCATACAGGTGCAGGTTCATGTATACTGGTTCATGGTATTGCGGTCAAGCCGCAGAGTTGCGATGCGGGGGACCTCGACCGTGTTTCCCCTACGGGAGCGGACGAAGGCTCGAATTCGTCGAACTCGGGCGGGTACGGGGCGCATTCGGCATTGCCGGCGGCTGCATGTGCTTTTTTTCCGGAAAGATAATATTTTCGTGACTGGACATTCACTCCATGCTATTTTGATAGGGCTGGTTTCTACCGGATGATCCAATATATGGCTTCCATGTCATTTTAATAACAGAAGATTATGATACCGGTCTCCGATCCGTCTCGACGGCGAGGTTCGCTCCGCGCCCGTCGGGCCGGCCGGTGTATATCCGCCATGGCGCCATGGTTGCGTGGATTCAGGTGCGCCGGAGTTCAGCCCTCGGGGCGATGGGCCCCGGACCGGACGCGGAAAAACGTCAGGGCGCGGGAATGGAACGAAGGCCCCAACGGGAAGACGGACGTAGGTGAACGCCATGAAAGACTTAACAGGTAAAATCGAAATGCCCCGCTTGAGCCGTATCGCCGTGCTGTTATTGCTTTGCGCTTATCCTCTTTCCGTTGCCGCGGTGGATGATCCGGTCAGCTTCAGTGAAGCGGATAGACCTGAAATCGTGTTCAGTTATACGCGCCAGCAGACCCTGAAGGAGGACGTCGCGGCCAACATCGACGTCCTAACCAGGAAAGATATGGAGAAAATACCGGCTTCGAACGTCGCCGAGGCGTTGCAGTATCTGCCCGGCGTTTTCATCGAGCTGACCGGCGGATTAAGGAGTCAGGCGACCGCGACCATTCAGGGGTCCAGTGTGCGGCAGGTAGCCGTGTACCAGGATGGGGTCCCGCTGAATCTTCTTGCCAATCCCATGACCGACCTGTCTTTTCTCCCCCTGGAGTCCGTCGAGCGCATAGAAGTATACAAGGGGGCGGCATCCTCCACCTGGGGGTCGTCCCTGGGCGGCGTGATCAACATCATCACCAAGGAGCCGAACCCCGCCAGGCCCTTCAGCGGCAATGTCCAGACATCCTACGGGCAGTTCGATACCTGGAAGAACCGGGGAACGGTAAGCGGGACGGCGGACCGGCTGGGGTACCTTCTTTCGGTCGCCCACGACCAGAGCCAGGGATTCGAGGAATACAGCGGCTTCAGGCAGGAGGCCGTCTACAGCAAGTTCAACTGTTACGTGGGCGAATCGAGCCGGCTGAATTTCGTTTACAGCTACAACGAGGGGACCGACAAGGCTCCGAAAACGTTTTACAGTCCCGAATTCTGGCAGCATGGAAACAAGCAGCGCTCCTACCAGCGCCTGCTCTACGACACGGTGGTTTCCGACGGCGTAGCCTTTTCCATCGAAGGACGGCATCAGCAATTCGAAGGATCGGTCGATGAGGTGTTTCCGACCCGGACCGTCAACTTTTTCGACTATGAAGAACAGACGTGGGGGATGAGCAGCCGGATAACATGGGACGTCAAGGACGTGAACCGGTTCCTGTTCGGCCTGGACGGGGATTGGGGAACGTATGAATTCAGCTCCTTTACGAGAAAGTACAACTCGGGGAACTGGGCCGCCTACGCCAATGACAGCTTCAACCTGGGAGATTTCACGTTCACCGGCGGCATCCGCTACGACCGGAACTACGACTTCGGCTCGGAGATCAGCCCCTCGGCCGGTGCGGTCTACCATCTTCCGTGGGCCTCCGCTCTCATCAAGGCCCAGGTAGCCAGGGGTTTTTCCGCCCCTCCGGGAGCATGGGTGCATGACCCCGTTTACGGCAACGAGGACCTCGAGGCGGAGACCGGAATCAACTACCAGGTGGGAGCCGAAGCGGCCCCCCTTAAGTTTCTCAAGGTAAGCCTGAACCTTTTCCGCACCGAAGTGGACAACCTGATACGCTACAACCGCGCGACAAGAAAGATGGAAAACATCGACGAGGCGGTACGGCAGGGAGTCGAGGGCCGGATCGGGACCAAATTCGATTGCGGACTGGCCCTCTCGTTCGGGGGGAGCTTCGTCGACGCCCGCGACAGCGCTACCGGGGAGGTGATCGAAGATGTCCCCAGGGTATTTCTCGACACCACGGCTTCCCATACCTACAAGTGGCTGACTCAATCCCTGGTGGGACGGTTCATAGACAACAATTCCAGCTACCCGGAGACGCACGACGAAGTGTTCACTTTCGATTACCTGGCGAGGTTGAGGGTACCCCTCCGGGAGTCCGGTCGTGCTTTCAGCGTCTTCCTGGCCGTATACAATCTTACCGATTCCGGCTACCTGTACAATTACGGCAATCCTCAACCGGGGCGATGGTTCGAAGGAGGGGTGAGCTTCGAATTTTAGGTCTGCCCGGTCCGCATTGCGGATTGCGCGTGCGGATCGTGGGACCGCGGGGGCAGCCGTTGTGCGGCTGCCCGCGGCGGACCTGCTCCATCCGCGAAACGGTCTAGTCCTCGCGAAGCGGTAGTCGCCACAGCAGGAGCCGGCGCGAGGCTTCCACCCATGGAAGCCTGTAATCCCGGCAGCCCATATACTCCATTTCTCCGGTATCGGAAAGAGCCCCGGCGGCCTCCTCCTTCGTTTCCGCCTTTCCTTCACCGGGACCGCTCCACCACGCGAATATACCCCCGGGTTCGAGGGACCCGGAAGCGAGCGTCTTCAGATGGTTTGCTTCCAACCGAACGGCGCGCATGGTGATGAGGCGGTAGGGTCCTTTCGTTTTGCCGCCCTCCAGGCCGTCCAAATCCTCCCACCTCCCCTGCGCGGCCCTGATGCCGCGCAAACCGAGTCGCGCCAGGAGCACCCGGAGAAAGCTCACCTTCTTTCTGCTCGAATCGAGCAAAACCATATCGAGGCCGGGGCGAAGGACCTTGAGCGGCACACCGGGAAACCCCGCTCCGGCGCCCACGTCGAGGGACAGGCCGGTTTCGTGGGGGACCCATAGCGCCGGAATGAGAGAATCCAGGAGGTGTTTGACCAGGATTTCCCTCATATCCGTGATCCTGGTCAGGTTCGTCGTCCGGTTCCACTCCAGCATCAATTTGACATGTTCGAAGCACAGCTCCGCCTGCTCTTCGGAAAGCCCGACCCCGCGCTCCCCCGAAAGGCCGACGAGCTGCTCGACAAACTCGCGACGTCCGTACTCCACCGAAATACCTTTCGTTCAAGCAGTACAGGCGAAAGCGGCTCGAAGCCGCTTCCGGTCCGATGTACTACTTGCCTTTCTCCAATATGTCTTGTATTCTATTTTCGGACTTCCGGATCCTTTCGATCTGCATGTTCCAGAAGTCGCGCTGCTGGTCATTCCGGGATTCATCTCTCATTTTTATGAAATATTTTTCTCTGCTTTTGAGGGCGTTGTACTTCTCCCTTGCCGCTTCGATCCCCTGCCGCCGCGGGATTTGATTGTCTGCTGCAAAGGACGGCGCCGCGGATGCAAATAGGGCGGCCATCGACAGGGCAACGGCGATGATTTTCGTTTTCATGATGACTCCTGCTCCCGTTCACTGTGTTGATGGATCGCAGCAGATCAGATAACACATGGTATATTACGGCGCAAACAGAAAAGAATCATATGCCCGGCCCATGGAATCAGGAGAAAACAATGGTTCAGAACAGCAAATGGTCCCTCAGGATGAAAATCGTAGCGGTCGGAATCATATTCCCCACATGCCTCATTGCATTCCTGTTCAAGATGTACGTGGAGAAGTCGAGGGAAGAGACCGTCAACGCCTTCACGGCCAAAGCGAGATCCATATGCATGACGCTGGAGGCCTTTCGGGACGAAATGGAGCTGAAGTGGTCCATGGGGCTGTTCTCCCTGGAGCAGGCGCGTGGCTTCGTCAAAGACAATCAAATGGACCGGGTCCTCGGCAGCATACCGGTCGTGACCGCGTGGAAGGCGGCCATGAGGAACGCCCAGGAAGACGGGTACGTCTTCAAGGTGCCCAAGTTCCAGCCCAGGAACCCGAAGAACCAGCCCGACGAAAGGGAAGCCGCAGCCCTCAAGCTCATGACGGAAAAGAACCTCAACGAGTATTTCGAAATCGATCCGGCCATCAATTCCGTTCGCTACTACCGGGCGGTGCGCCTTACCAAAACCTGTCTCATCTGTCATGGCGACCCGGCCGATTCCAAGGCGAACTGGGGAAACGACGAGGGAAAGGACCCGACCGGCGTAAAGATGGAGAACTGGAAGGAAGGAGAGATTCACGGGGCGTTCGAAGTGATACAGTCGCTGGACCGGGCGGACCGCCAACTGGCCGAATCGATCAGAAAGGCGTCGTACGCGACGGTGGTCGGACTACTGGTCATGTCCGTGGCTCTTGCCGCCCTGAGTATTCGCATTGTCTCCAATTCCGTGGTGAAACCGGTTCGCCGCGTGATCCGGGAAATCTCCAGCGCGGCGTCCATGGTCGATGACGCGGCGCGCAATGTCGCCGATTCCAGCAACAGGCTGTCGGACGGCGCCACGGCGCAGGCGGCCAGCCTGGAAGAGACCGCGGCGTCACTGGAAGAGGTGACCTCGATGACCCGGTCGAACGCGGAAAACGTTCGCGAGACCAGCAACGTGTCCCAGGAGGTCCTCTCCGCCGTGGGTTCCGCGCACGAGAGCATGAAGCACATGGTGGACGTCATAGAAAAGATCAACGATTCGTCGAACCAGATCGTCGTCATAATGAAGGCCAGCGAGGAAATAGCCTTCCAGACCAACCTGCTGTCCTTGAACGCTTCGGTGGAGGCGGCGCGAGCGGGGGAGGCGGGGGCGGGTTTCGCGGTCGTGGCGGAAGAGGTGCGCTCCCTTGCGATGCGAAGCGCGAAGGCGGCGAGGGATACGGCGGCGCTGGTGGAGAAGGCGAGGAAGAACTCCGATATGGGAGTGTCGGCCGCCCAGGAGGTGAGGGCCCTGCTGGATAAGGTCGTTCAGGGGATCAACCGGGTGAACAACCTGGCGAAAGAGATCTCCATCGCCAGCGACGAGCAGTCCGAGGGCGTGCGCCAGGTGAACATAGCCGTCAACTCGATCGACCAGGTAACGCAGTCGAATGCCGCCATCTCCGAACAGGTCGCGGAGGACAGCGCGGACCTCTCCTCACAGGCCGAGAACTTGAGCGGAATGATCACCCAGCTCTCCCGGATCGTGGGGATCAGCGCGAAGGAACTGGACGGCCGGGATTCGTCCGGCGGCGCCGAATCCCGTGCGCTGATGAAACGCCCGAAGGGGTGATGTCTGCAACCCGCAACCCGTTCTACATCGCTTGCGACTGCGACGTGGCGAACTTCACGATCTGGTGCACATCCAGGATGAGCGAGATGCCGCCGTCCCCGTTGATGGTCGTTCCGGAAATCCAGTTGAGGTTTTTGTACACTCCGGCCAGGCGTTTTATCACCGTCTGTTGCCGTCCGACGACGATATCGACGGCAAGCCCCACTTTCATGTCATCCACGGTCGCAACGACGATCCGCTCGTAGCCGGGTTGCGGGCCGGGGACGTCCAGGAGCTTTCGGAGGCTGATGCAGGGGATCATCTTGCCTATCCGCTCCACGACGGCGAGCATCTTGACTTCTCCATCGACGAAGCGTTCCTGGCAGGCTTCGACGGATGCGAGCGGGAGAATGAACGACTCGGCTCCGACCTTGACCATCAGGCCGTCCAGGATGGCGAGAGTCAGGGGCAGCCTGATTCTGAGCGTGGTCCCTCGCCCCTTCCGGCTCTCGATGGTGATGGCCCCCCTCAGGTTCTCGATGCTCTTCTTGACCATGTCCATCCCGACGCCCCGTCCCGACACATCCGACACCTTATCGGCCGTCGAAAAGCCCGGTTCGAAAAGCAGGGCGTAGATTTCCGCATCTCCGAGGGCGGGTGAGCCCGCGGGGAGCAGTCCCCGTTCCTCCGCCTTGGCTCTTACCTTCTCCACGTCTATGCCGGCGCCGTCGTCGGTAATGGTCAGGAGGACATCGCCGCCGGAATGTCCCGCGGAGAGCCGGATGGTTCCCCTGGCGGGCTTGTTTGCCGCGACTCGCGCCTCCGACGCCTCGATCCCATGATCTATGCAGTTACGCAGAATATGCATCAGCGGGTCCTTGAGCCGGTCGATCACGGTCTTGTCGAGTTCCGTCTCCCCGCCTTCCGTGACGAACTCCACCTCCTTGCCGAGGCTCACGCACAGATCGCGCACCAGCCTGTTGAGCGCGCCGAAGGTGGTTCCGATGGGAAGCATGCGAATGCCGATCGCATTTTCACGCATCTCGTCCATCAGCCGTTCCATGTCTTCCGATATGCGTTTCAGGACCGGAGTGCCGTTGCCTCTCACCGCCTGCGCGAGCCGGGACTGGATAATGACCAGTTCGCCGACCATGTTCACCAGCCTGTCCAGCTTCTCGGAATCGATCCGTATGCTGGAGGAACCGTTTTGCCCCCCGCTCTTGCACGCACCATCGCGCGCTTCCTGTTTTCTTGCCGCCGCCCGGGGCTTGAGAATATTTTCCGTGAATGCCCCGGTCAGGGCGGCCAGGAGGGTCTGCTCACTCCTTTTCGGACCGGCCTGCAAGATGTTCAAAAACATTTCCAGGTCGGAGGCTCTCACGCCCCCGTCGCATATTTTGCGGATGAGCACGTGGTGGTCTTCCAGCACGAAAATGAAGACGTCGTTCAAAGCATTCAGACCCGCATCCGTACTGATGATTATGTCCCACATGCCGAATACGGTTTCGGGATCGAACGCATCGAGATCCGGGACGGGTCCCGGATAGAATGTCTGCCGCATTCTGCCGAGTTGCGTGAGTTCGCCGAGCAGATTCAGGGGGTCGGTGCCGGTCATGAAGGAATCGGGGGACGGCTTGTAGCGAATCCAGTAGACTTCGCTTTTCCCTCCGGCCGGCGCGGGAGCGTTCGGGCCGGCATTCGCCGTTGCGGACAACGGTCCCGCATTCGGCCCGCCGGGGCGCCGCTCCGTCTCACCGAGGAGCTTTCTGAACTCCGATATGAGCGCCTCCGATGCGTCGGATACGCCTTCCGCCTCGGCGTCGGGAGCAAGCAGCCCGGAGATGTGGTCCTTGGCGGCCAGAGCCACGGTTAGAAGCTCTTTCGTAACCGGAATTGCGCCGGAGCGCACCCTGTCGAGTACGGTCTCGAGATCGTGGGTGAAGCGAGCGATTTCCTCGAAGCCGAACATGGCCGCGGAACCTTTTATGGTATGCATGGCCCTGAAAGCCCTGTTCATGCAATCGGCATTTTCGGGGGAGTGCTCCAGGTCCAGCAGCGCCTCCTCCATCTCGCTCAGCCGTTCCTGAGCCTCATCTCTGAAAGTCTTCGTGAAATCGATTTCAGGCATAGCCGCTACCTCGCGCCAAGCATCAACTTTCGGTCTTCAGCTCCCGGACGATATGCGCAAGTCCGGCCATCCCGGCTCTTCCGGCCAGTTTCTCCGGCAGGTTCGCAAGCATCGTCAACTTCTTACCCCTCTTCCCGCATGTGGAAATCAGTGAATGCAGCACCAGGAAGAAGGAAAGGTCCGCTTCCTCGACCTTTTCGAAATCGAGGATCAACTCAGTGTCGCGGCCGAGCGAGGAGAGCAGCAACGTCTTTAGTTCCGCCGCCCTTCCGACCGTGCAGTCGCCTGAGAGGAGTACTTTCATGAACGCTCCTTCGTCTTCAACCGTTTATGCGGCGATGCTCCCGCCCGCATCCTGGATGGCGCTCAGCTCCTCCATGGAGAATACTTTAGCGGTATCCAGCAGGAGAATGAATCTCCCATCATGTTTGGCCAGCCCGCTGAGGAAATCCGTACGGATGCTGGTCCCCATCTTCGGCGGCGGGTCGATCATGGACGCCTCGATTTCGAGCACTTCCTTGACGGAGTCCGCCATTGCTCCCAGAAGCCAGACTTCGTCATCCATGTTGATTTCCATGATGATGATCCTGGTGTTGATGGTGCGCTCCGTCTTTTCCAGGCCGAACTTGAGACGCAGATCTATCACCGGCACTGCGTTTCCCCGCAGGTTGACCACCCCCAGCATGAATTCGGGAGTTGTGGGAATCCTGGTGATGTCGGTCATGTCCAGCACTTCTCTCACCGAGGAGATCTCTATTGCGTAGAATTCGCCGGCCATGGCGAATGTAAGGTACTTGCCGGCTCCGCCGGACGAGTTGGCTTGAATGTCCATCGATGCCCCCCTCTCTAGTAATTTTCAAACTCGTCATCAAGACGATCTTTGCCGCGTCCTTTCGGCTCGTTGGTTATGGTGAGGGCTACGCCCTTCCGGTTAGCTTCCTTATTGTCCTTATTGGCGGCGGGCCTGGTCCCACCGTTGCCGTGCGCGGCAATTCTTCGCACGGTTGTGTTGACGGCATGTTTGTCGCCCGCAGCCGGAGCGCGATTGGACTTATATCCCGTCGCGGCGGTCTTTTTCGCGGTGAATTGAGAGACGGCGGCGTTTGCGCCGGAATCCGCCATATCCCCGATCCTGAAGTATCCGATGGCTCCCAGGAGCTGTTCCGCCTGGCCGAGCAGTTCCTCGGACATTCCGGCCATTTCCTCGGATGCGGAAGCGTTTTGCTGAATGACGGCATCCAGTTGCTGAACGGCCTGGTTGATTTGCACCGCTCCCGCGTTTTGCTCGTTGCTTGCCGCATTGATCTCCTGCACCAGGTCGGCCGTCTTCTGAATATCGGGAACGATTTTGTCGAGCATGGCTCCGGCGTTCTCGGCCACCTGTACGCTGGACACGGCGAGATTGCTGATCTCTCCGGCCGCGGTCTGGCTCCGTTCGGCGAGCTTCCTCACCTCGGAGGCCACGACGGCGAAACCCTTGCCGTGCTCGCCCGCCCGCGCGGCCTCGATGGCGGCGTTGAGCGCCAGCAGATCGGTCTGGCGCGCTATCTCCTCGATGATGCAGATCTTACCGGCGATCTGCTTCATGGCGGAGACGGTCTCGACCACCGCCTTGCCGCCCTGCCTGGCGTCGTCGGCCGCCTTCAGCGCGATTTTCTCCGTCTGTTGGGCGTTTTCGGAGTTCTGGCTGATATTGGCCGTCATTTCCTCCATCGACGCGGAGACCTCCTCGACGGACGCCGACTGCTCGGTGGCCCCGGAGGAGATCTGTTCGGCGGTGCTGCTCATCTCCTGGCTCCCGGACATGACCTGTCCCGCCACGGTCTGGATGTTGGAGACGATATCGCTAAGGCCGCTCACCATCCTCGACAGCGCCTGCATGAGTTTGTCCTCGGCGGAGCGTTCCCGGACCGCAACCGTGAGGTTGCCCGCGGCTATTTCTTCCGCGATGGATGTGACCTCGTTCATTGCATCGATCAACAGGTTCAGGTTGTTTTTGATCGCATTGAAGTCGCCCTTGTAGTCGTCCGTGATCCTGGAGGGGATGTCTCCCTTGCTGATCCGGTCCACATACGCGGCAGCGACGTTCATCGGTCCCGTTAACGCATCCAGCGTCTGATTCACCCCTTGCACGATTTCTCCGTATCCGCCCTGGAACCTGTCCGCATTGCCGCGAACGGAGAGCTGTCCGTTCACCGCGGCCCGTGTCAGCATCTTGGATTCGGCGACCAGTCCGCGCAGAGAATCGACGATTGTCCGAAGCGCGGGAGCGATCTCGTCCGCATCGTCCTTGGGGACAACCTCGATGCTCAGATCGCCTTCGGCGATTCTCTTCATACCCCTCACTACGATCCGCTGCAGGTCTTCGGCGAACTTATCCATGGTCCCGGCCATGACGCCGATTTCGTCGCGACGGTCCATCTCGAGCCGGCCTCCCAGGCGACCGAGGCTCATCTCCCGGAGCAAGTTTACGGTCCTTTCCATGGGACGCGTGATGGAGCGGGCGATGGCCACGCCCAGCCCCAAAGCCAGCAACAACCCGACGGATGCGCCCGCAATGCTGCTCATGGTTATACCGGCGAAGCTCGCGGCGCCCTCCTTGCTGATTTCCTCACTGACGCGCACCTGGACGGCAACGAGCTTCTCGACCGGTTCGGCGACCGCCTTGCGCGCATTGGCCGCCCGGCCGCCGTTCACAAGGCTGTGCATCGCAGCCTCTTTGTTCCCGGCCTTGATCAATTCCTCCACCTCGGCAATCGCTTTCTGATAGACAGGCCAGGCGGCGTCGAATTCCGTCAGTCCGCTCTTTTCCTCGGGGATCAGGTACGTGGCCCGGTAGAGATCCGTCTGCTTTTTGATTTCAGCCATTTCCCGCGCGATATTCTGCCCGATCCTCGCATGATCGTCGGGTATCAGCGCAAGCCTGTTGATGTCCGACCAGAGCTTATTGATGTTCTCACCGACCGCCCCGAGTTGCTGCAGGGGCAAAACCCGGTCGTCGTACAGCGTTTTCATCCCCAGGTACATGGATCGGGAGTTGAGGTAGCCCATTACCGCAACAGCGACAATGATAAGCGCAACACACACATACCCGCTAATCAGTTTGGTCCCCAATCGAAGGTTCTTCAACATGGCCGGTCTCCTCTCCCAGATGCCCCGCAGTGATTTGAATCAGGGTTGAATCGTTTCCCACATCCCTTCCGGATCCTGTTCCTCGATCAGCCGGTCCACGGCGCCTTGCCCGGTATTCCGGCAAGGACGATGAGACCGGTTATTCCGATCGAAGGAGTCTCGAACAGAGCGTAAGCGTCTCGAGCAATGAATGGGGATCGTTTTCACGCATTATCATCAGCATCCAGGCAATACCAAACAGATCCGCAACGGATACGCGCCATTTCACCTTAAACTTCCACGGTGCAAGGAGTAAGGAGCAAAATACGGGCCAGAAGCCGGCCGGCCTGCTTAAGCTGCGATTGCATCCACTTATATCGAACGAGAGAAACAGGCATTTCCCCCCGCTCCCCAAATCCGGGAATCGAGGGCCTGTATGTCCCGGAATATTTCCCTGATTTGGGATTCGAGAAGGCCGGGGAAACAAGCGCTCACCGTCCCGCTCCATATTCTTGGACAGGATTGCCGGGATGTACGGGATCAACAGGATTGGGAATCGGCCGAATGCACAGCCATCCTGAAAATCCTGTCCAAGAAAAGGGCGCGCGAAATTCCGCCGTTATGCATTAATAGTTTTCAAACTCGTCGTCGAGATGATCGTTGCCGCGAGCTTTCGGTTCCTTCGCCATGGTTAGGGCAATGCCCTTGTGGTTGCCTTCGTCGCCGCCGGTCCCGGCGGCGCCTTCACCGTACGCGCCGATTCTTCGCATGGCCGGCGTTGGGGCGGCGGCGGGCTTTCTGCCCGCTATGCCGCGATGGCCCTTGTAGTCCGTCCTGCCGGTCTTCCTTGCCGTGGGAGGGGGAGAGGCGGCTGCGGCGGCGCCCTTCGAACCCTCGATCCTGAAATAGGAGATGGTGTTGAGGAGTTGATCGGCCTGGCTGAGGAGTTCCTCGGACATGGCGGCCATTTCCTCCGATGCGGAGGCGTTTTGCTGAACGACGGTATCGAGTTGCTGAACGGCCTGGTTGATCTGCGCCGCCCCTGCGTTTTGCTCGTTGCCCGCCGCGTTGATTTCCTGCACCAGGTCGGCCGTTCTCTGGATGTCGGGGACGATTTTCTCCAGCATGGCTCCCGCGTTTTCGGCCACCTGGACGCTGGACACGGCGAGGTTGTTGATCTCTCCGGCCGCGGTCTGGCTCCGTTCCGCGAGCTTCCTCACCTCGGAGGCCACGACGGCGAAACCCTTGCCGTGCTCGCCCGCCCGCGCGGCCTCGATGGCGGCGTTGAGCGCCAGCAGATCGGTCTGGCGCGCTATCTCCTCGATGATGCAGATCTTACCGG
>CAYOVG010000108.1:0-18560 GCA_964407285.1 uncultured Syntrophobacteraceae bacterium | reverse complement strand
ATTTCCCCCGCCCGAGCATTCCGAACCCGACGGACTGCTGGCCGTCGGCGGAGACCTTTCTCCGCAACGCATCCTGCTTGCCTACCGCAGTGGGATTTTTCCCTGGTACTCGAAAGGGATGCCGATCCTGTGGTGGTCTCCCGACCCCCGCATGGTGCTGTTCCCGGAAGAACTCCGGATATCGCACAGCCTTCGGCGGGTCCTCAAGAAAGGGACCTACGATGTGACTTTCGACAGCGCATTTCGTGACGTGATGATGCAGTGCGCGGAGGTGCGCCGGGAAAAGGGCGAGGATACGTGGATACTTCCGGAAATGGTCGCCGCCTACGCCCGCCTTCACGAATTGGGCTACGCCCATTCGGCGGAAGCGTGGCATGAAGGGGAACTGGCGGGAGGACTTTACGGAATCGCTCTGGGAGGGGTGTTCTTCGGGGAATCGATGTTCATGCGAAGGCCCGATGCCTCGAAAGTCGCGTTCGTGCGGTTCGTGGAACTGCTCCGGCGCAGAAACTTCAGATTGATCGACTGCCAGATGACCACACGGCACCTTCAGAACTTCGGCGCCAGGGAAATTGCCCGCGAGGAATTCCTGCGTCTTCTCGGAGAAGCTCTCCAGGACCCCGCGCCTTCTGAAGGTGAGTGGCCTCACTTCCTTTCGGATGCGTAACCGGCGTCCATGTCCATGCCTGGCGGACCTTCTTCCTTCTTCCCCTTCAGTTGCTGCTCTCTTTCGATGGCGTATCTCACCTTGCCGCTGCGCCTCAGGTGCGCCCGGTAGTCATGCTTATGATGGGTGACGAGGTGTTTTATGTATTCGGCATGCTTGTCGATGGCTTCGGCGTACAGGTCTTTGTCGATGTCCCATCGCGCTTTGAAATGAGGCAGCATGTACCTGTCAACGCCCCCCAGTTCCTGTTTGAACCTGGACAGGGTGAATTCGTAAAAAGCGGGGCTCTTTTCGAGCAGCTCCAGTTCGCTGTTGAAGCCCGGCACCTTTCCCTCCTCAAATTCGTAGTACAGGATCAGGAGGTTTTCGGGATAGGAGCGGTTCGCCATCTGCCCGAGGAGGTCGGCCGTTCCGAGCATCTTGCCCAGCAGGGCTTCCTCTTCGGATTCGAAGCATATCTTCGAGAGTTTGTTTTCGAGGCCGGTACACTCCAGGAGCTTCACGCACAAGATGATGTCCGCTTCCGGGTATCCGATGTCCCCCAGGTATTTCCTGGTAAACTCGATGCTTCGGCTCACATGAACGAGGGTGTACTTGGCTCCGGTGCCGACCATGTCATCCGCCGTCTGGATGTATCCGGTATCGTGCAGGAGCGCGCTGACGATCCCCAGTTTCGCCGATCTTTCCTCGAATGAGACTCCTTCGACGTACGCTCCGTGGATCAGCCTCGCCATGGCCAGGGTGGCGTCCGTGGTATGCCTCAGGTCGTGATAGTACGTATTGCACGAGCGATACCCCGGATACATTCCATTGAAGAGCCGGGCTATGTCCGCGAACACACACTTCAGACCGTCTGAATCGAAATCCGGAAACATTATGGAAACGATCTTCACCACCTCGGCGAAAACATCCCGAGGGCTGTCCATATTCACCAGGCTGGATATATCTATACGGCCCCCATTTC
The DNA here is from genome assembly GCA_964407285.1 of uncultured Syntrophobacteraceae bacterium. Taxonomy (GTDB): domain Bacteria; phylum Desulfobacterota; class Syntrophobacteria; order Syntrophobacterales; family Syntrophobacteraceae; genus CAYOVG01. The sequence goes on along the minus strand of CAYOVG010000108.1, from coordinate 16,929 downwards.
CGCTCATGCCGGCCCTCCCGCCCATCACCTGCGGACGCCTCGCCTGGTGATGTCGATGTGATTCACCGGCATACCAAGGAGTCAAAGGTGATAAGGCCCGAAGAAATGTGTGTTCAGCAGCGATCCATGATCAACCTGAAGCATGGTTAATTTAGAATGTTAAAGGCGTCTATGTCAACAAATGATATCTCCAACAAGAACATGGGCTTGTGAATAACGCCGGGCGACGGGCGCTTGCGGAAGAGAAGAAGTTGAGTTGATGCGGCGGGGGGACGGCATTCAATCGGTGCTCGATCCGTATGTGCTCATGACGGTCGCGATTTTCGGAGCACGCGCGGCGTCGATTCTCTACGGGACTCGGATGTCGGCATCGGCTGCAGCGGGTCCCAGAATTGCGGTCAGTTTGCCGATCACGTCCTCAGGCTCGAACGGCTTGTTGAGGAAATGAGGGAACCCCCTGGTCCTGAATTGATCCATCATCTCTTCTTCATCATGGCCCGTCAGGATCAGGACCGGAATGTCCACGTTCCGCTCGTGGAGTTCTTCGATAAGCTCGATGCCGGACATCACGGGCATCTGGATGTCCGTCAGGACGACGCAAATCGGGCTGGAACCGTCGTTCCTGTTGGCTTCGATCGCCTTCAGCGCATCAAGGCCGTTTTCGGCTTCCGTAACGAGGTATCCGTTCTTCTTCAGAATAATGGATAATACGGTGCGCGTGAATTTTTCGTCTTCTACCACCAGTACGTGTTTCATCGCGTTGCGCCTCCACTCGTCGGGAAGGAGAAACGAGAACCTGTAAATGCGCCGCTATGCCCTGAAAGCTTCTGTGCGGGGAACGGAAACGAAAGCCGTCTTTCCCTGATTTGATTCCGGGCTCCGGCTCAGCTCCCATGAGCGGCGCATCTTGCTTGCCTTCTTCACTCCCGCCGCTTTGGAATTCTTGCCGGATTCCTCCTCGCCTATTTTCTATTTACCACAGGTCCGTTCAACACTGGCGACATCTTATCGTAGAGCCGCCTGGCGAAACACGGTTTCGACCCAAATGTAAGTCCGAATCCCGCTATGCCGTAAGAACTCTGAGGCGTCCCATCACAACCTGGGCAATGGGATTAGCGCAAACCACAGAATTCTCGAATCGGGCGAGTCCATCGATTCAGTATAGGCCATGTGAACCACTACGAGCAAGCGATTTCAGGTTCATACAGAATTCCATATTGTCAGACGAGCAGAAGACATGAAATGGTCGTCATGGTCATTCAAAGGCTTCGTTATCCAAGAATCGCCGCATCTCCAATGCGGGCAGTCAGTTTCCGATGCGGACACGTCCTGATTTGGAGATGTTTTGGAGCTCTGCAATGATTCGATCCAGGTCTCGGTTTTGCCCGTCTAGAGTCTGGATCATGCCTTGCAGCTTGACCTTCTTCGATTGGACACTGTTATTTGAAAGCCTTTGAACCTCAGCAGTCACCTGCCTCAACTGGCTGCGCTGTGCTTCGGCTTGTACCAGTTTCTCTGCCAGCCGCCTTTTAAAATCCTCGGGTTTGGTCTTTCTCCTGAGCTGTGAGATCTCATTTCGTAGCATGCTGTTTTGGCGCGAAAGGCTTTTGTTGTATGCACGTAGACTCCGTAAAAAATCTTCCAGTTGTTTGTCATTGAGTTCTATATTTTTGTACTTCTGAAGTTCTTCAAGTAAGATGCTACGAGCCGCAGATTCTCCGGTTGAACTAATATCTACATCGGTTCCTTTAGTTGCGGAACTCGTTGATGTACCAGCTGAAGTATTAACGCCTTTCTCGTCGAAACTCGCCGAGACTGCATGTGTACTCACATGCGCATTGGGCCCTTTCAGATTTCCATGCTCAACAGAAGCCATAATGGTGCAAGAGGCAAGGAATAGCAATGTAATACAGATGTTAACGCCTTTAAGAATGCGCTGTTTCATCTTCTTGGGGCTCCTTGGTTAAGTTACGGATTCGTAAGCGATTGCCAGTTCCGCTGTGGGTGGAGGTAGAGGTGTGCACTATATTGGGTTCTTGAAAAGGTGTGGACAATGCAGCCTGTTGGGTGTGCTGTCCCACTCAGTTCTCCCAAAGGAATACACGGGTAGGACAACAGATCCCAACGACTGTGGATCAAAGAACGTCTGACCGGTAAAGCTTATTGAATTCTCGCTCCTTAGAGGCAAGTGTCTCCTTCCTTTCTTGTACCTCGGCCTGTAGCCGATTGATTTCGGTTTCCCGTTCCCGTATCCGACCTCTATCGCGCTGTGCTTTACGGGTTTTCAGTTTAAGCTCGGTAATCTCTTGATCAAGTTTGGCAATCTGGTCGTTTCGTTCTTTGATTTCCTGTCTAAGCCTGCCGATTTCCTCGTTCAAGCGCTGTCTTTCAGCCTCGAGTTGAATCATTTCTCCTTTCTTTGCTTTAAGTTGAACTTCAAGGTTGGTGTTGTAGTCCGACCGCACATGCATATGCTCGTAGGCACAGCCGGACAGTAATACGGGGATGAATAGAGCTGCAACACTGATATGGAAGGTAAGAAACGGCGACATTATAAACCTGGCTCCCTACAGATTGTTGTATGAATTTTGTTCCATTTAGAGATGATGTCACGAAGTCGTGACCGGCCGCGCATGTTCCTGGCAATGATGTGCGTCATTCCGGCCTGGTGGACTGTCAAGGCCCTAATTTCGAGTTGACACAACCGTGAATTCGCCATTGGAGCCAAACTATGGGAACTGGAATCCGAAAAATCAGTCTTGACAGCCTACCAGGGCACGCTTGCGGAAATCCGTGTACCCCCTCCGACGTAACAGACGCTTTGCGCGGTTAGGACTACAGGCCACAACCGGGGCGGCTGCAATGACAAGGGGGTACGGGTGCAGACCTGCGCCACCCCGCACTAGCCGGCGTATATTCTTTCCATGGCATAAGGGCCGCCCTTGCCTGCGGCCGCCGGAAGCACGCTTTTTCATGTGGCTTCGTGATACTGCTCTATATTATCCGATACGAACTTGTCCCGAAATAAGTTTGAGTTCGTTGATGATGCCGTCCAATCTCTCACCTTCTTTGTTCAAATCGTTGAGCGTTTCCTGATACTGTTTCTTTTGCGCTTCCACAAGGGTCGCGGAAAGCTGCTGCCGTTCAGTTACTGCCTCCGTGAGCAAAGTCCGCTGCTCTTCGGCGCTTTTCAGCTTCTCCTGGGCCAGTTTTACCCGCTGTTCTTCGACTTCCTTCTGTTTCTTCTTAGCGATTTTGGTCCGTTCCGTGGTCTTCTTTTGTTCCTTGAGCTGGATAATCTCCTGCTCAAGGCTGTTGTTGTAAGACGCAATACTAGAATTGTATTCTCGCGCCTTGGTTAACAGCATCTCTAATTGATCGTTTTTTAACTGAACGTCTCGTAAGTCTTGAATCTGGTCTTTTGCAACCTTGGAGCCGATAGCTCCTCCAATCACGGTCCCCGCGGCTGCGGCAAGAGCTGTGATGAGTTTGTCTTGGGTTATAAGATAGGCGGCCCCTCCCGCGAGAGCTCCCCCGATAGCCGCCCCGGTCAAAGCGCCCTGGAAAAGGATTTCGCGCTCGGCTGAATTCGGGGCAGCTCTGCGGGTTGAATTCTGATTGTCCTGTTGAGTCGTATCCTGAACATTATGCGGTGTTGTAGCGCATGATATCAGGAATGAAGCAGCCAATAAGATGATAAAAGGTTTAAAAGTACTCGTTTTCATTCTCGCAGACTCCTCCTTGATTTGACAGAGTGTGTAAAATGTATGGACCTCGGTTCAGATCTTAAAGTTATTACCAAACCTCTTTTCAAAAGAATAGAAGGAAAAAAAACGAAATCCCGGTCATGACCGGGAGTCACATCATGTCGGATTCAAAAAACATCTTCATGGGAAATTTTTGCCAAATCGCTCCTTTTGGATGCGAGAGCCTTCTCCTTTTGATCGATCGCGTCCTTGAGTCGTTTGACTTCAGATTCCCGTTTCTTTATTTGAGCAATATCTTGGTTCGCTTTTTTGGTCTTGCGCTTTAGCCTGGCAATTGCCTCGTTGTGTTTGGCGATGTCGTCATTGAGCACGTTGATTTCCGAACTTAACCTGTGGATCTCGTCTTCCAGGCTTTGCTTTGCACCGGTAAGTTGAGCTGCCCTTGCTTGCTCACGTCGAATCTGATTATCAAGATAGTTCCCGCGCACTTGCTCTTGGCGCATGTACTGCTGGTAAGCGCAGCCGGACAGTGAAATGGACGAAAAGAAAAGGATTACAGCGGTGATGCAGCGTACCAGGTTTAGCGATATCATAAACATCCCTCCCAGATTCTAAGTTCCTATTTGAATTCCGGCTCGTCTGGCAGCGCTTTCACGAGATCTTCGGGTCGATGGTATTGACCGGCGAGCACATCCCCAACATGGCGTTCAATGAGATCAAGAGCTTTCAGCTGTAATTTCAAGTCTCTTGCAGTCAACCAATCACTGAGTTCAGCTTTAACCTCTGGAAAGAGGTCTTTCTGGGTGTCCTTGGCAATCTGTACAATCAAAGCCCAATAGTCGTTAACCATTTGGGAGCCCTCCTGCAGACTCTCCTGGTATCGCGCATCCGATGGGCTTGTTGCCCCGGCTTGTTGATACAGCTTTAACTTCTTGAGAATTCGCCACCCTATGGCGGCGTTTGCGCTGGCCTGACGCATCAATGCTTCGAGCAGTCGTTTTTCCCCCACACGAACACGGCCGGCATTCTTGTCTATCTCGTGGTAGAATATGCTGGTCTGTCGCTTGAGATCGCCTACCTCCTGTTCCTTTCGCGAGAGTCGCTCGACAAGGTCTTCGTTAGCTATTGCCTTCGTTTGAGCGCTGTTGAGCCTCTCTTGGAGTTCGGCGAACTTGTCTTGGAGTCGTTTATTGTCTAATCTGGCCTGCTCAAGCTGACTCTCCAAAGCGACGGTGCTGACGGTGCTGTTGTCCCGAGTCACCTGGGTGCGAGCCTGTTGTATCAAGTCCCTAATCTGCTCCTCCTGGCGAGTAAGATTTTCACTTAGATCCTTGTTTTTCTCACTTAGGTCCCTATTTATCCGCTCGGCATCCGATATGGCCGCCGTCTTTTCTTTCAATTCCTGCTCTAGTCTGCTGAGTTCTTGGGATCGTCGATCGTCGTCCAGTTTCAGTCGCGCCAGATTACTCTCTAAAAAATGCAATCTATCCTGGGCTGCTTGCCCCGATGGACTGGATTCGCCAACACGTCCAGGGCGTGTAAGACCGTTGTTGTTTGCGTATTTTTCGTATTCGGCATCGAGTTCTTGGGGGGTAGACTGCACCGAAGAGATCCGTGTGGCAAGTGCGAGCCGGAAGCCGAGCTTGGAGGACCGGTTTGGCTCGCCGCTCGCCTGGTATGCAAGGTATTCGGTTCGTCGAGCAGCAGAGAGATCGGACGCACTGAAATTACCGCCACGAACAACGAGATCCCCAAAGCGGCCTTGCTGATATTCCGGACTAAACAAATTGATGGTCAGTTCCTCCACGTTTCCCAACATATCGTAGATACCAAGCGGATTGGGCTTGATATCAGCACTTCCACATTCCTGCACACGATTCCCGGAATTACTTCGAGACCATTCGTAATTGCCGGGATCATCTCCATAGGGATGAGGCCGATCGAAGACATCCGGTTTGACAGCAACACCACCTCGCGCAGCGAACTCCCACTCAGCTTCCGTCGGCAATCGGCAAAAGGCCGAAGCCCCTCGAAATGCGGGAAGGCTGTTTCGTTGCTGGGTAAGCATCCAATTGTTCAATCCCTCAATAAATGCGTAGATCTCCGCAACCGTGACTTCAGTCTGTGGAAGCTTTGAATCATCCTCGGCACGCTGGGTTATGCCTTTCTCTTTTTCCACCCAACGCATGACGGCATTCCATTGACATCTTTGGATCTCGGTCTCTCCGAAGTAATAAAGCCAGTCTCGTTTCCCGTTGCGATTGCCCACAAAGTCGCCGGAGATCAATGTTTCCGTAAGCCTTTCCTTATAGCTGGGATTTGGCTCCCGAGAACCGAGAGTGATCCGACGAGACGCAAACAAGCGGTCTCCGTCGATTTCCAGGTACACGGCACGGAAATGCAATTCTACTCCATCGGGGAGCTTGATAGTTAGCCGTTCAGGCATATCCTGTGCCAGAATGGGGCAGATGCCAGGAAAGCAAAAAGAGAGCATCCCCAACAGGCATGCCATAGCGTATCTAATAAGTGCGACCATTCGCAAGTGTGTCGGTTTGACACACAACGATGAGGCGTGTGTATTTCCGATGGATCTTCGAAACTTATTCACGGATGTGTTCTCCCGGGTCGATGCGTGTAACCGCAGTGGCGGCCAGCAGCGATGCCACCGATGCAGCAACAAGTATTCCTGTAACGAGAATCGAAATGTTTAGCAGGGTCAGACGTGTCAAAGAAGCACCTTCTAGAAGGAAGAGACGAGAGGAAAAATTTCCAAAAAATGCGTAGGCAATGAGGGCAAAAACGATGCCTCCGGTGACGAGAACAAGATTCTTGAGATAGGGAAACAAGAAGAGTGCGGCCGGATGCACGCCGAGCAGTTGAAGATAGGCAAGGTCATGCCGCTTTCGCTGGACCCCGGCATAGACGCCGGCGGCAATCGCGAAGAAGCTGGAGACTCCCGAGACCACGACAATGAGAATGTAGAGCTTCTCCATGTAGCCGGCCAGCCGGCGGATGTTGCGCACCTCTCCCACCCTGGAGTTCGGCTCGCGCAGTGCGTTGCTCGAACGCCTCTCTCCTTCACTGCGAACGAATTCAACAAGGTCCTCCAGTTCATCTATGGATTTCGCATAGGCTTTAAAGAACCGCGCTCCTTCTCCCACAGCGCTGAGTCCGCCTGTTGTCGGGTCATAGAATGCTTCCTGGTAGCGAGCGGCGTTCATTTCGCCGGCAAGGTCCCTGGGGACCGCAAGATGGCCAGGTGTCACCATGGATGAAGGACATACCTTGACCGGAATGATGATTTCCTTGCCTCTGCCACCGGAATTGAAAGACATTTCTCCTGGAGTGCACGCCTTCAAGTCGTCCCCTGGAGATACCAACACATGTCGCCACCTTTCGTGATCTTCGGTACTATCATTTGGCTCCAGCGCCTTTGGCAGCACGGTGATGGACAGCATCTTGCCGCATCCGTCCAACTTTAACGTCACTTCGAAGGCATCCAGGAAGGGAACGACTTGCACCGAGTATCCGAGATCATTATGGCGATTAACGAGTGATGGAAGGTCTGCTTCGAATACACGGTTGTTTACCGGTCGCCACAGGCGTACATGGCGACCACGGGGAACTTTCCATCCTGTGTCGGAGAGTGGCTCGGGACGTCGGCTGAAGCTCATCTTTCCGGCAAGCATCCGTCGATACTCCTCGTCGGTCGGGACACGATCGAGAAGGGTCAGCACACCGTCATATTGGGGAGTGAGCATGGCGCCCCTGCCGGCGAGGCCGAGTTCGGGCACCCCATGGCCGCTTCGCCACCTGTAGATCCCTTGAAAAAGGGATTCGGGCAGCCAAATCTTGAGGTCTTCCGAAGCGGACTTCGCCAGAATCCCTGCCACGTTGAACTTGACCGGCAGTCTTTCTTCCTGCCCCGTATTCCGGATGAGGGTCACACTGAGAGTATCTCCGATCTTCTTTCCAGTAAGATGTGCAAGCCGGTCGGAGAGCACGATTTGCCAATCTTCCTCGCGCGGCAGAAAAATGCCGTTTTCAACCAGGATAGGGTCTACAGGCGTAGTAGGAACCGCGTTGACCGGATCATCGAGACCATCGACATTCAACAGCAGATGTGAAGTCGATGACGTGATGAGCGCCTTGGAATGCTCTTGAAGAGAGCCCAGCCAAGCATCGTCCAAGGGGGTTTCCAGTGGAAATTTCGGAGTAACCATACAGCTGTAAGGATCACTTTTCAGTTTATCGAGCATATTGCCGACGATTCCCTCTTGTAGTCCGAGAAGGATGAACAGAGGGGCAAAGACGGCGCCGAGAGCGAAGACCATGCAAATCGACAGAATCCACTCAAAGCGGAGGTCCGAAAGGATCAGAGCGGCAACGTGTCGACAGTCGCGCAGGAACATGAGAGACCTCGATCTGGAGTTCTGCCTCGGAGGTGGTCCAAGACCAGAACCGAACGGAGCAGGTTGCGGGATTCTTCTTTGCCCTGAAAACGGTAGATCGCATCGGCGCAGTCCTGAACCAACTCATGTGCATGCGTTACCATTACCAGGCTGGAGCCGGCATCACGAGTGAGGCGTCGGAAAGTCTCCACAAGCTTTTTTGCACTCGGGGGATCCAAAGCCGCCGTCGGCTCATCGGCAAGAATGATCTGTGGCTCCTGTACGAGAGCGCACGCGATAGCCGCTTTCTGGCGCTGTCCTCCAGAGGACTTGCCGGGCCGCTTATCCAAAACGTCTTCCAGATCGAGTATCCGGGCGATTTCTTCAATTTTTTTCGGCGGCTTACCCTTGAGCCGTGCAGAGAACCGGATGTTTTGACGAATGGTGAGGAACTCCAAAAGTCCGCCGTTTTGCAGTGCATAAGCGAAGCAGTTACGCCGGACACGGATTCGCTCACGCGCGGATAGCGCGGCGAGATCGGATGGAGTATCCCCGTCCAATACAAATTCCGCCACGTGGTCGGGAGCGAGGATAAGGCCGAGCATATCGAGGAAGGTGCTCTTTCCACTACCGTTGGCGCCGACCACTGCAACAAACTCTCCCGGACGGACACGGAACTCAGGGATTTCAATTATAACTTCCCGTTTCCAATCCCCGCGCACTTTCAGCATACCGGCGACACGGAGCCGGGGCTCACTATTTGCACCCACTGTCCGCACTCCGCTCATGGAAGCTGATTGAGCTCCAGGCCCACGACTCGGTCGCGCTCCTCTGCACCTCTGCTCAGCTTCTTCCAGACCATCGAATCACCCCGCCGTCGTTTGAGATCCTCGTAATGAGCCAGCTTATTATTCATATTGCGTACAAAATCCTGAACGTGGTCCATGTTCTGGAACTCATCACGTGTTGCCGCCATGACATCACTCTCATAAGGCAGTTGGTCGATGCCCAGGGGAGCGGAGAATGCATCCCGGAAGTTCACCGCGGTGGGATCCACCATGGTGAACCGTGTATTCCTGGATACAAGGTCGAAAAAGTCGAGGGTGGTCCCACCTTCTCCACGCAAGGCCGCTTCTCCGATTTCCTTCAGTTCGCGTACTCTTTGCTCAAGCTCCTCCAGTTCCGTTTCCGTGAGCAAGATCATGGGAGCAAGGGCTTCGCGGCCGGGATTGGTCAATACCTTGTCACACACCCACCCTTGCACCTCTTTATCAGGTATACTGGAATCCGCCAGCATGAGTGCGGCTTGCTCGAAGATCAGCTCGGTCAGCGACCCGGGAGGCGCCTCGGGAAGCACGGAACTATCGGAACGTCTACTGCGGCGAAAAGCATCCAGGGCGCTCTGCGCCTCGCGGAAACTATCCAGGACCACCTTGCCGAAATCGACCGTGCGAGCGTCAATGCTCATAAAATGGTCCGTTTCCCGACTGGTGCCGTAAGCGCCCTGGAAGGTGGACGAGAGGTCGCCGAACTGCTTCTCGGTCTGTTTGTCCAGTGGCGCCGAAACAGCCGAATTCTTGATATGGAAAGCATAGACTTTAATCTGCCTCGTATTTGCCTTAGTGCGCAGGATACTCACATTGAGGCTATCCTCGTCCCTGCCGGGTGCATCCCCCACCAGAAAAATGATCTTTGCGGCATCCTTGCGCCACTGTGGGCTATCCAATGCCGTATTGATTCCCTGGAAGACGCATTCTGGAAAATCATCGCCTGTGACTACGGGCCTCTTCGCCTCCACACCGCCCGAAACGCGGAGAAAGTCCTGCGCCGATAGGGTTTTGTCTGTGAACTCCTTAGCCACATATCCAAACCGGGGATCTTTGTCGCGGTAGCCGATAATGCCGAATCTGATGGAACTGCTGGCGCCGCTCATGCCGACGAACTCTCTCGTCGCCTCGATCACCTTGTCCAAATAAGGCTGCATCGATTCCGTCGTATCGACGACAAACATTATATCAATGGGAATATCCTCCGGAGTGAATGGCGAACCGGAGCCGGAACGTGTCCGTGCGGCCACATCGAGCAGCCGTGCAAATTTGCCGTCTATATGCAGTGGCTTCGCGTTCTTACCGCGCGGATAGAAGTCAAGGACCGGATACATGACCACCTGCTGCTGCTTTGAGCCGACCTGCGGTTCAACGGCTAAGACACCGCTGTTCGAGCCGGCCCCACGCCCTACTTGCGAGCGAATGGATTCGATCAGACTTGTCCGGCGGCTGAGGTCCTGTTTGGCGAGATCCAGAAGTGGGCTCATTTCACGAAAGAAAAGGGACGGATCACGGTTCAGGGGACTGGTAAAGCGCATCACCAACGCACGGCGCCAGGGAATCGAGTCCTTTTCGGAGATCCAGCCAATGACCTTCGGCGACCAGCGAGGCGGCTTCACCTTAGGCACGTATTCTTCGGTCACCTGGAACCAGGTTTCTCCCATGGGGTTTCTGGCGCTGTCGACTACTCCGAAAGCTTCATACTGCTGGACGTTGTCGCGGACAACGAGGCTGGAAGCGTCGGGCCGTTCGTGGATTCGAGCGGATTGGAGCGCCAGCACCCGAGAGAAATGCGTCTTGCGAGGGTCGGGCGGGATTCCGTCCCACCATGTGGTTTCGTCATCGCCCAATTTGACCTCGCGCAGGACCCCCTGACGATAACGTTCCAGGTTGCGTTTGGCCCGTTCCTGCCCCACCTGCTCGGGAGTGAGTCCCAGATCTTTCGCCATCAACTGATTCAGGCTCCGGCGATCTTGATTCTCATCCTCGGCGAGCTTCTTTGCCTCAGGTGAGCAGTTGGCATTGATCCGCAGCAGACCGTTAAGCCCCTCTCCCAGACAATGTCCCGTATCCATGAGGAGATCATCCAACCGGCTCTGCCTCGCTTTCATGGACTGTAAGAGGTCTTCATAAGCATCACGCCCCCATGCCTGTCCCGTAAGGACGGAAACGAGGGTCAGGACGAGAACGGCCGCGCGCAAATACAGGGTTTGATGCAGTCGTGACATGGAGGTTACCGTTCCTTCCGCAAAATCATCGAGGTTGTCGCGAGCATACTTAAGAGATTCAAGTAAGTATCAACTGCGATGTCCTATATTTTGAAGCCTGTCTTGTATATATCCCAATGGCCAGGCATAGAGCGCATTTTGAATAAAAAAAACGTGTTTATCTGGAAACTGTAGTTCCAGTGAGAAGGCTTTGATTATTTCCATCCCACCTATTAACTGATCGATGCTGAAAATCCCAGTACATATGTTGTTGATATCGCGAATCCGCTTTTCTTTCTTCATTGGATCAGTAATAGAATCAATATCAATATTTTGTGTGCATATTAATTCCACAGCCTTTGCTCCAATTGCCCTATTATAAAGCCTGTCAACATCCGACGGGGCTCGAAAATTCATGACGGTATAAATTTCCTGGTCATGAGTTGCAGAACGTTCAGCATAAACAGGTGAATCCAACGACAGCAGTGTAGAAACCGCCCATGGGATACCTCCTATCAAGTACACTCTTTGCTTGTTGGATAAGCCTGGGAGGCGTGATGCTTCACTTCGTATAATAGGTCGAATTTCACGGTCTCTCAAAATCTGAGCGGCCTCCGGGAAGCCTCTACTTCCTCTTTGCTCGTCGACCATCCTTGAGAAGGTTTTTGTTCCGTATTTAATCTCGAATGTATCTATACGTCCGGTACTTGTGTTATAGTACGATCCCTTTGTATTGCCGCTGCCTATGTCGATTACGATAGCCTGCGTCCTGCGTAAATCCTGCTGCCCTCTATCCTTTGGAATTAGCTTAAGTACTCCATCAAAAACATATTTAGCCTCTTGTTCCGGAGTGACAAAGTCCATTGGAATACCCGTACTACCTTGAACGGCATATTGCAGCTCACGCTTATGGTCAACTTGCGCCACGCTGCTGCTGCCGACAATATAGATATGCTCCTTCGGAACGCGATTATCGTTGACGAAGCTATTTACATAAGCCGCCATATCTTGCGCTATATACTTGATGGAATCCCGGTGAAAGGCCCCTCTGTCATTGGCGTCAAGAGTAATTATATCGTATTTCCTGGTCTCGACTTTTCTACTTGGCTTTTTTTCTTTGACGTCATACCTGTCATCGACATCATTGTAGATTATCTGTAAGATAGCTGGTTTAATGCCGCTGGCGCCAATTTCAATTACCGCAAATAGATCCGGATCCGAGGGAAGAGGAGTCGAAGGCTGAGGCGGCTGGGGAGCGGCCATCTTGCGAGGGTCTGGCGGAAATCCATCCCACAACTTGGTCTTTCCGGTGGATAACTCGACCTCCCGTTGGACTCCCTGACGGTAACGGTCCAGATTTCGCTTTGCCCATTCTTGCCCCACCTGCTCGGCGCTGATCCCCAATTCGGTCGCCATTAGCTGGAACAGCGACTGCCTGTCACGGTTTTCCGCCTCCGCAAGGGCTCTTGCCTCGGGAGAACAAGCGGTATCGATTTTCAACAATCCGTTGAGGCCCTCTCCAAGGCAGCGCCCCGCATCCATGAGCTGGTCTTCCACTTGGGCCTGTCTCGCTTTCATGGATTGGAAAAGATCTTCGTAAGCATCTCCTCCCCCCCATACGGGTTTAGCAAGAACAAAAACAACAGACAGGACAAGAGCGGCGACTATCTGATACCGAGATTGTTTTAGTCCGTTCATGGAAGTCAATGTTCCTTTTGCTTAGTCTTCGAGGATTCGTCGAGCTTGTCGTATACCCACCAGGGGTCTCGATTGGCGATCAGCTTGATGGTGACCGCCTTGGATTTTTCATCGTTGCTGTGCAGCACCAATTCCCCTTCCGTCATTTTAGTTGATGGGGACTGAAATCGGACCGACAGCTTCCCTGCATCCTTTGGAGCGACAGTTACTTTCCCCTGTGGTAAGGAAAAAACAGAAGGACTCACCTCCACGCTGTCAATAATCAACTCACCATCGCCGTTGTTGGTGATGCGGATATCCGCCGTTGCCATTTCCCCTTTGAATAACAGGATATCGGGAGTTGCATGCAGTTCCGGTTTACCTTGTGGCCAGAATCGGATAACCATAACTATCGCTGCTACCACACCACATCCGATAAGAATCGGTTTCCAAGGTATCGGAGGTTTAGGTGGATTTCCTCCTACAGGCTGTAAAGGCTCCTTGCATTGCGGACAAAAAAAGGATTCTTCATCGATCTGAAGAACAATCCTGTCTTCGGCATTCGAGCACTTGCCCTCTCGATTCAAGCACCTTCCGTCTCTCTTTGCCATTTCATCTTCCTTTGTTGAGTCTCATCTTTGAGCATCGATCTGTTCGATGGCAGCATATGTACTCTCATGTACCTTTAGAAAGATTTCATCACGACGATTATTATCACGGTTCTGTAGGACGGCATTTTCAAGCGAATCCCTTAGCGAGTGTTTGATAGCTTCTCGTTCGCTGGCCATTTTGAATCTCTCTTCTGACAGGATTTCCCTAACGCGAGCACGAGCTGCCTCCAACTGAGTCTGCGTAATTTGCTTAAGTAGATTATCGAGAGCTTTGACTGGCTCGGGCGAGCGCGCGGGTAATTCAAACAAGGCTATCAAAGCATCGGGATAATAATACGGTTTCTGCATTTTCTGAGTGTCGGTCAGCAGGAGAAATCGCTCTATCTCTCCGGTTGAACGGTTCATTTCTTTCTCAAATAGGTTAAGCACCGAGGCTAATTGCAGCCACGGAAGTATCTGCTTTCCCGCTTCGCCGGGAGCTGGCCGGAACAAAGGCGGTAACTCCGTCTTATGGTCCTCAATATGCACCTCCAGAAGTGCCCGTTCCCGTGTGCCGGAACTGATCCGCTTATCGTAGCCTTCCTTGAGGTACCAGACCGGCTCCAGATAGCGGAGCGGAAATACATACTTAAACGCGATCAGGCAGATTTCGTTAAGTCTACTGCTACTATCAATGATATGTATATTGCCGCCGAAACTCTGCCTGAAGAGTGTGGCCAGTTGATTTCGAAAAGTTTGATTTGCATCACACTCCGGCAATACAACGGCCAAAATTGAATTAGGACCTGAGGAGCCGGCGAACTCCACATCCTTCCACTGCATAAAGGTACGTGAGCTTTGCACCAAAGAATCTACGTAGTCGTTGAGCTTTGCAGTATCGTTGAACTTCTCAGCAAGCTTAGTTATCACATTGACGCCAATGTGGCGGTTCTGCGGATTCGTTTTCTGGTTGTGGGCCTGTTCTGCGTGTTCGCGGCTCACTTCCTCAAATACACGCTCAGCATCGTTGGTCTTGATGAAGTGAGCAACAAGCATGGAAAAATACTTCTCCAGCCCATTCTGTTCGGCCTTGTTTTCTTCACTGGTTCTTACTATTTCCCTGCGCAACCGTCCCGCCCAACTGCGCTGTTCTTTCTCAATTGCCAGAAGGCTGCCGGGTAGCTTGCGGACTTTATCAGGCTCGTAGAACTTGATCACATGAGCCGCTTCGACGGTTCCGGACGGGTTGTTGTCCTGGCAAGTTCGATTGATAATCTTCTGAAAGAATTCGTTCACACTGACCAAACCGGTTCGAAAAGCAGCGACTTCGGGCTTCAGGCGGTCTCGCAGTTCAGGTATCACCCGCTGGAGCAGTCTCAATGCAAAGGTCCAAGCTTGATGCCATGAACGATTCTCATAGAATTTGGTCAAGACCTCGGCTTGATCATTAAATATATTCACATCACGCTTAAGCAATCTACCCACTGGGCCCGTTCTAGCGTAAAGTGCGCTGTTTTTATCAAGCGTCTCCGATAGTTTCTCTCGCTGATTCCTAAGTATTTCCTGTCGTTTGGGGATGATGGTATTTAATCGTTCTTCCAAGTCTTCAATCAAATCATCCAAGAACACTTCCAACTCGGCCAGCGATAAATTTCCTTCTAGCCACTGATCGAACATCCATCTTTCGACATTCTCACAAATCTGAGCGACATGCCGGTCCGGGAGGTTAATGTCACGCGTAACCGTTTCATAGAACTTTTCTACGCCGAGGCCACGGAAAGTATCCTGGTAGCAGCGTTGAAATTCTTTTTCCATATCATCAAGCAGGGAACCGTGCCTTGCATCTCTCGGGGCGTTCAACACATCTTCTTTTATATGAGGTGTCTGGTCTTGCCAGTATTCGGAAATAGGTCGCCATCTAGGATTACTGATCTCAGCGTCAAGAATACCAACGGACAAGGTGATGTGGTCATCCGTCAATTTCCACCAAGATCTCTTCTCATCCTCTTTTACGAACAATTTAAGGCTCGTATTTTTCTTCTCACCAAGAAAGGTGCTACCGACCTCCGGTGGCCAGTTATTGAAAAGCATCTGTAGGGCAGCCTGAGAAGCAAAACAAGCTGTGAAATGTTCACGTATCTCCTCTTCGGGTACTATCAAGCGCTTGAGTCCCATAGTGAGAAATCGAACGCTACGAACCTTTAGATCAGGGTCTGTAGAAGAACCTTCATCGATTGTCACGATATTTTCCAGGGTAATGGCGTCACGCAAGGCACGATACCTGTCGTCTCCGCGGGCTTCGATCAAAAAGATGCGTTGAAAAACCATCTGTGCCGTGAGATCATGTATTTCCTCATTCTCAACGCCGATGAACTTGTTGCGCTCATTTACGTTATATAGAACGAGACAGCCTTGCAACCGATCCAAAAGCCGAGTGCGTCCGCCAGCTGCATTGTTCTCAAAGCGGAGGCTGTTTCCGGTTAGATCATAGGGCGCGAAGAGAGGTCCTCCCCTGTTCGGGCCATCTGTCGGATCGATCAACAGATATGCATTCAACTCCTGCAAGGCGGCGTAGGCATTGGCGTAGTAATTAGTGCGCTCCCCGTTGGCAGCCCATCTCGAATCACGGTCAGGCAAAAGCAGGTACAGGAAGATCGGATAGCTAGTAGCATTCGGAAAATTTGCCCGTAGCTGGGCGATGATATGTAAAAAGGCGCCACTGCCGGTGCCGCCTGCCAGACCACAACATACATGAAACTTAACTCCCTGGATGCCGCTATCCAAAGCCAACTGTCTGTCAATCTCTCTTACACGACTTACGAATTCCCTGCACTGTGGCTCGAAAAGAGCGGTGCCAAGTCTGCGCATTTGCCCACCAGCCGCCTGCTGAACGTTGAGTTGGCTGAAAATGTCGCTCCACAACTCTCGGTTGCCGATATAGCGATGAGTAACCGGATAATGCTCGGGGTCACGAAGTCGGGTCTGGAGATCACTTTGCTCGATGGAGAGACGGTTAAACTCAGCGAGACGGATAGATGCTCCAATCTCACCTTGAGTACGCCATTTTTTGCTTGCATTGAGATCGTTCGAACTAGAATCCACATACAGATAGCTGAGGTTTACAGGATGGGGAGGACCCGGAGAGCCGTCAGGATTGGGAGGACTGCATGGTTCAGGAGCACGAAATTCTTCGTATACAGCCTTTCTGAAAGCCTTAATAACTTTTCCACCAGTGCCGCCCAATCCGATGATAAGATGATTCATGCTCATATATTTTTACCTGCATTGTTTGTTTGATGGTTCTAAGTTCTTCCAAGCCTTTTGTGCACTCCACACATAAAGAGGCGACCATGTAATCAAAAGTGCCAGCGCCACGATCAATCTAAGCCGGAAAACAATGCCTGGCAGTTTTTGCTCCAGTATCGAGAGCATGCGGTTTCCTGCCAGATCAATCCCTCGTTTGATAGGATAAACAGTTTCATGTGGGTTTTGCTGAAAGAAATTATCTATGTCCTCCTTGAGAAGTTCAG
>CAYOVG010000107.1:0-18590 GCA_964407285.1 uncultured Syntrophobacteraceae bacterium | reverse complement strand
CTTCTCAAAGCGATGAGCCGACCCATTCGCATCGACGCCGAATCCATCGACCAGTATACACATCGTCTCCTGGAGCTCAACAGGCTGCAACCCACGGCCGCCGACCGGCCGGGGCCGTTCCCGTCGAGCGCCCTCATGGAGCATGCGGGAATGCATGGAGATTCATCGCCACATGCCGGGGAACTCTTCGAGGACTTGCGCAAGGCTCAGAAAGAGCGGCTCAAGAACCTGGACGCCATTCTTCGGGGGTTCCCGAGGGAGTACGCCGACCGGCTTCTCTTCGCCCATACCATCCAGTTGGTCGTGGCGCGGGAACTCTTTCCCAATGTGAAGCACCTCGCGGACGATCTCATGTACTTCGAATCGATACTGCACCTCGAACCTCAGGAGGAATACTACCGGGACCACTTCGTGCACCCGTTGGAAGTGGGGTGCATCGCGGAGCAACTCCTCGAACAGGTAACAGTGGATGGAACGCCGCTCCTCCATGTCCTGTCGGATTCCTTCAAGCGGCTTGTCCGCGAGGAGAGAACCGGACTCCTTTCATTCTACTTGAAGGCCTGCTCCGTTTCGGAAAACGACCTGGACGAGAAATGGGTGCGGACGGCGCTCTGGGTGGCGGCCCTCTACCACGATCTCGGCTATTTCGCTCAGAAGGCGGGCAAGTTCTTCGGGGACCGGCTCATGCGGACGTTCCCCATGGGAGGCATGGACCTCTCGGAGGGTTTTCGGCGAGGCAGGTACGAGCTGAAAGATGAGCTCATCTGGTGGCAGGCGGAGCAATGGCGCCGGGATGTCGCGGCGTTTCAATGCTTCGAGACGGAATACCTGCTGGATCTCATGGCGCGGCTGGACCATCCGGCCTACGGCGCCTGGGCGGTGTCCATCCTGTCGAGAGCGATGCTCCGGTTCACCCTGCTCAGCCCGGCCGAATTCTGCGCTTTTGAGGTGGCCGCCCACGCCA
The DNA here is from genome assembly GCA_964407285.1 of uncultured Syntrophobacteraceae bacterium. Lineage (GTDB taxonomy): Bacteria > Desulfobacterota > Syntrophobacteria > Syntrophobacterales > Syntrophobacteraceae > CAYOVG01. The sequence goes on along the minus strand of CAYOVG010000107.1, from coordinate 17,626 downwards.
TTTTGCTTCACGACCACACGGGTCTCGCCAAACACATCGGGAAGAGCCGGCAAGGCAGAGATAAAGGTGAAGCGGGAGCCGGGAGCGAGGGAGCCAAGGCCCCCGAAGACCGCCCTCTCTTCCACCTCAACTACTGGGACAACCCTCTTGCCGTTCTGCTCGTCCTGGCCGATCACCTGAGCGAATTCAACCGCGAGCGCCTCGTGCCCTCCAGAGAGCCGGGAAACAGCCGATCGACGACGCTTTCGGTGGAACGTATGTTCGAAGGCGTCACCGTCGCGCTTAGAGACAATTCGCCGGACGATACGGCAAACATAACACTGGAAATCGAATTCGAGCTTGCGGACGGAAAGGAGGCGTCGGATCACTTCAGGGAAGACAAGCAGTGGTTTCTCCCCTGTGACCCGCCGAGACCGGGAGTCAAGCCTTTCCTGGATTTTACGGATGCGCCGTTCCAGGTGCTCGTCAGGCTTCCGAAATCCCGGCCGGGAAAGCCCCGTTAGACAGGAGCGGCACAACCGAATGGATAACGGCGGAGCCGCCGGAGGGGGGGCGTTGCCGGGCAGTGCCCGGCAACGAGAATGATTGCCGGCGTTTATCGGGGTCCCCGCGAGTTCGGCTGTAGCCCTCGGAAGGGGTGGACCGCGGCCCCGAAGGTTCGACCGCGGCCAGGCGCTCCGGGCATTGCCGGTTGTTTCCCCGACGGCAGGATTCAGGATATGGGTGCGCCTCTTCCCGTGATTTTTTGCCTCAGCCGGTTCAGCAACTGGTCGAAGGATTCCCGCGCGAGTATGGAATTGAACTGGCTCCGGTAGTTGCTGAGCAGGCTTACCCCCGCGATTTCGATGTCGTAGGCCTTCCAATTCCCATCCCGGTTGATGAGATGGTAAACCAGGGGAATGTCCTCGCCTCGGCTGCCGGTGATGATTGCATTGACCGTCGCGTAATCGCCCCTGATTTGCTGAGTTCCGTACGTGGCCTTTTCGACCGTGGCGTTCTCCGTGCGGGTGAAGTACTGGTCGAAGATGAAGTCGCTGAAGAGGCCGGCGAATTCCTGCTGCTTCTCCGGGGGTTGCTGCTTCCAGTGGTGCCCCAGGGCGCGCATCGCCATCTGGCTGAAATCAAAGTACTGGTTGACGATGGTCCGGATCCGCGCTCTCTGGACCTCGTTGGCTGCGCCTCCCTGTCCCAGGAGCCGGATCACCTGGTCCGTGCCCGACTTGACGGCTTGCAGGGGGTTCTCGGCCGCCGCCGGCGGAGGCGCCGCCGCGACGATAAACGCCAACGCGACAGCTAATGATAGCTTTACGATAGAAATCCTTATCTTCAAGACTTTTCCTCCTCATGAAAATGAAAGCTCTTAGGCCGATCCGTGCAAAAGATACGGAGAATATGGCCTGATATGGAAAATATGCCGAAATTCCGGGGTATCCATGGATAGATTGCGAAATTACCGGGACTTAGCCTCTAAGCTAAGGATAATGAGGGAAATAGCCTTGTCAATCCGTACTCTTATACATCACCGGCGCAACACGGGGCCGCGAGCCTCACGCGCGCTTGCGCGCATGCCCGCGAAAGCGGTCGAACTCACAAACTCACGATCTCACGATCCCAGCACTTCTCGGACCTTTTCCACCAGCGTGTTCACCGAAAACGGTTTTTGCAGGAAATGTATCCCTTCGTCCAGCACGCCGTGGTGGGCAATGACGTTGGCGGTATAGCCGGACATGAAGATGCACTTCACTCCGGGCCTGAGAGCGGTGAGCTTTTCGCCGAGTTCCTTGCCGTTCATTCCGGGCATGACCACATCGGTGATGAGCAGGTGGAGCCTGCCTGAATGGGTTTCGGCCATACTCAGGGCTTCGACCGGACCGCGGGCAGGCAGCACCAGGTATCCGTACGTTTCCAGGGCGGATTTTCCCAAAGCCAGGATGGATTCCTCATCCTCCACCAGGAGGATTGTTTCGGTCCCTCTCAGTTCCTCCGTCTCCGTCTTCTCGCCCTGGAAAGCATCTTCCTTCGAGGCGTGGACGCGCGTCCGGGGCAGATACACCTTGAAGGTCGTTCCCCGGTCCGGTTCGCTGTACACGTTGATGAACCCGTTGTTCTGCTTGACGATGCCGTATACGGTGGCGAGGCCCAGGCCCGTTCCCTTGCCCAGGCCTTTCGTGGTGAAAAAAGGTTCGAAAAGATTGTCCAGGACCTCCTTGCTCATCCCGCAACCGTTGTCGCTCACGGCCAGCAGGACGAATTCTCCGGGAATAAAACCGGCATGCTCGCCGCAGTAGGCCTCATCGAGCACGACATTGTCCGTTTCGATGGTGATTTTGCCCACTCCCCGGATGGCGTCGCGGGCGTTGATGCACAAGTTCGCCAGGACCTGGTCGATCTGGGCCGGATCCATCTTGACCGGGAAAAGGTCCGGTCCGGGTTTCCACAGCAGTTCGACGTTCTCGCCGATGAGACGCCGAAGCATGTTGAGCATCCCTTCGACCGTTTCGTTTACGTCGAGCACCTTCAGACTGACGGGCTGCTTTCGGGCAAAGGCCAGCAATTGCCTCACGAGGTCCGCCGAACGACGCGCGGAATCCCGGATTTTCCGGAGCATTTGGTAAATCGGGCTGCTCTGCTCGGTCCGCAACAGCGCAAGATCGACATAGCCCAGTATGATCTGGAGTATATTGTTGAAATCATGAGCGATGCCCCCGGCCAGCCGGCCCACCGCCTCCATTTTCTGCACCTGGGCCAACCGGGACCTCAACCGGTCCTTATCCTCCTCGGCCCTCTTCAGTTCGGTGATATCCAGGGCCGTGAACGTGACGCCGCGTGAAAGGTCTTCGACATCGAGCGGGGCTGAAGACAGGAGAACGTCGACAAGTGCGCCGTCGCTTCTCTTCCAGCGCGTCTCGACGGTCCCCAAACCCTGTTTCGAAATTTGCAGGTACTTCTCCCTTCCCACATATTCGTACTCGTCTTCGGTCGGATAGAGCATCCTGGAACTCGAACCGATGAGTTCCTCACGGGTGTATCCGGTCATCTCGGATATACGGACGTTGGCCTCCGTAATGACCCGGTTTACCACCATACCTATTCCAACCGGCGCGGCGCGGAAGATGCTCCTCATCTTCTCTTCGCTCTCCCGCAAGGATTTTTCAGCTCTGGCGCGCTCCACGGCCTCTCTTTTCAGTCTCCGGTTCGAAACCAGAAGCAGTATCATCACGAGCGACGATACGAAGACGACGGTCAAAATCCACCTCACGACATCCAGCCTGCTGATGCCGTGTTCGTACCGCACGGAAAGCCATTTGTTTCGAATCGCGGCGTGCTGCTCCGGGGACATCTCCGCCAGCGCTTTGTCGATCAGGGAGACCAACTCGGGCCAGTCCTTCCGGACGGCGAAGTGCAACTCGTAGTTGCCGTAGCTTGTCGGCGCGGCCACTTTGAGGTTCGTCAGGCCGTGGTGTTCGATCAGGTAGCCGGCGGCGGCCAGGTTCTCGATATGGGCTTCCGCGAGCCCCGAGGAGACGGCTTTCAAGGCTTCCAGCGGGGAGTCGACAAAGTGCGGGGCCACCGCGACGCCATCCCGCTCGATCCAGTCATAAACCGAATTCTGCCGGACGAAAGCGACTTTCATTCCCCGCAAGTCGTTGAGGCCTCCGATGAACGGCGCGTCGTTCCGGCTCACGATCACCAACGGGAAGGACAGGAAGGGATTCGAAAAGAGCAGGTATGCTTCCCGGTCGGGGGTCCTGGCAATGCAGGAGACCAGGTCGGTCTCCCCTTCCCTGGCCTTCCTCATAACCTCCGGCCAGGGGAGGTCTTCCGGCGCCTCTGTTCTCAGCCCGATCCGACCCATGACGAAGCGAAGGTAATCCAAGGCTATTCCCCGGGCATTCCCATTCTCGTCGAAATAATGGAAGGGCGGAAAGGCCCTGGGGCCGGACGCCTTCACGCTCGCGTGCGCGTCCAGCCAGGCTTGTTCCTCCGGGGCGAGAGCTATTCCGAGGCTGTTGGATACAGGGGAGACCGCTCCGTCCTTCCCTTCTTCGGCCGGAATCGCCGGTTGCAGCGGCATGAGAAACGTCGTCAAGAGGAAAAGGGAGATCAGGACGATCCTGCATTGGAATCCGCCATGGATCATGGCCGTGTCCTTTCAATCTGCGTATGCGCCCTAAAACCAAAACACCAGTGGCCGGATCGGCCCTCGCCAGCGTAACAGTGAGCATGAGCACATTGAGGAGGCTACTACATAGCATCAATCCGGGCTGTTGCATAGGGGTATTGTTTTCGGGGAGGGGAAGGGGAAGGGGAAGGGGCGGTGAATGGGTGAGTAGGTGAATGGGGGAATGGGAGGGATGGGAGGGATGGTGAATGGGTGAATGAGGGAGTCAATGCTGTTGAATCAACGTCACCCCCGCATGGGCGGGGGTCCCGCGAACCTTGAAAAACCTGGATTCCCGCTTGCGTAGGAATGACGTTGTAGGGCCCAAAGTCAACAGCATTGAGTGAGTGGGCGGGGTTTCGCTCCCATGGGTTTAAACGTGTCGGATTGTTTCCACCCCGGAAAACTGCCCCTCCAAGAAATCCGTTCGAACGCTCTCTTCCTTCGAACGCAAAAGAGCCGGGGGAATGTCTCCCGAGAATTTCCCCGGCACGAAAGCGGACGAGGGATGGAGCATTCCCGTCACCGGCATACGGTGGATGGGGCATCTCGTCACCGGCATACGGTACTCGGAATCATTCCGGCATGCGTCATCCCCGCAGGACTCCGGCCGTCAAGCGCCGCACCGGTTTGGAAGTCCGTAAGCCGCTTACTTGGGAAGCGCCGGTGATGCAAGTAGTAGAGCCATTTCATGAGACTTCTCGTAAAGTCGATATTTGCAGAATACTACTAAATCGGATAACCTTATTGAACGATGAGACAATGAGGGCGATAATGGTGCACCGGCTCGGAGAGCCGGTTGCGGGATTCGGAAAGATAGTAACATTGGGTATGGTTCATGGACCGTGTGTTTGAGGGAACACTCGAGAAGACTCACCGTCATTCCCACGCAAACGGGAACCCGGGTTTTTCGAGGTTTCCCGGACCCCCCTCCCCGCCTGCGCGGGGACAAGCTTCGCGGGGGGACGCTGGAGTGTCACCCTCTCTTGAACCGTGCCGAACATTGCATGCTGCAAATGGAATTGGGGAGAGGCGCCATGGAAATCGAGGAAATCAGGACCATCACGAGAACCGAAGAGAAGGAGATTCCCGTTGCGTGCTGCGGCGCCCAACTCGGAGATTCGGATAAGCCGCCCTGCTGAGGGCCTCCGGTTTCCGCCGGTGGCGGGGAGATAAGCGAAGAGGTCCCCGGATTTCAAGGTTGGCTGCAGACTCCGGGTGGACGACGAGTTCCCGTAATTTCGACGGAACTCCATTTCAGTGACCGTCTCGGAGCCTGTAAGGCCCGCTGGGGCATCGGCCGGATGAACTACAAGGTACCGCCCGGTCTCTACGCCGTGGGCCATCCTTCGGCGGAAGATCCGGTGGTGGTGACCGCCAACTACAAGATGACTTACGATATTGTCCGTCGCGCGCTGGCAGGCCGCAACACCTGGATGTTGGTGCTGGAAACCTTCGGCATCAATGTGTGGTGTGCGGCGGGCAAAGGCTCCTTCGGCGCCGCGGAATTGGTGCGGAGGATCGAGGTTACCGGTTTGGCCGGGATAGTGAGCCACCGGCGGCTTTTGCTGCCGATTTTGGGGGCGCCCGGCGTCGCTGCCCATGAGGTGACAAGGAAAACGGGATTTTCAATCACGTATGCCGCGATCAGGGCCAATGATCTGCCGAGATTTCTGGACAACGGCATGTCAACGACACCCGACATGCGGGAATTGACTTTCTCCTTCCACGAGAGGATGGTTCTGGTTCCGGTGGAGATGGTAAATGCCCTGCGGTCCACGCTGGTGATAGCTTTCTGCCTGTTCGTCATCGGCTTGCTTTCGGATGGGGCCGCGGCGGGAATCAAGGCGAGCATCGCTTATGTCGGGGCGATGCTGACCGGGGTTGTCATCGGCCCGCTTCTCCTGCCCTGGTTGCCGGGAAGGAGTTTCGCCGTCAAAGGGGCGGTAGCCGGGCTGTTCTGGAGCGCCGCATGGTATCTCCTTGCGGGCGGAAGCGACTGGGGTCCGGCTGCGACCATTGCCGCCTTTCTGGCGTTGCCCGCGGTAAGCGCCTTCCATACGCTTAACTTTACCGGTTGTTCCACGTACACCTCCCGCACCGGAGTAAGGAAAGAGATACGTTCGAGTCTGCCGGCGATGGGCGGCGCGATAGCCGTAAGCGTCCTGTTGTTGCTGATCAGCAGGTTTTTCTAGTGAATGGGAGATCGATATGAAGGGTTTCAGATACTTACGTAATGCAACAACGTTAGAGCTTCAGGAATCCGCCTGCATCGGCTGCGGCAGATGCCTTGAGGTCTGTCCCCACCAGGTGTTCGCCGTGGCCAGGAAGAAGGCGTCGATCATCGACAGGGATGCCTGTATGGAATGCGGAGCTTGCGCCCGAAACTGTCCGGCCGCCGCCATACGGGTCGACTCGGGAGTCGGCTGCGCCTCGGGGATCATCAACGAATGGCTGCAGGAACGGAAGCTGCGCGCCTCCGGCGGGAGTTGCTGTTCCTGAACTTGAATATATTCTGATGGAATCGTTACATGATTTGCGCCGGCAGCGCCTTGCGCCGTGATTCGGAAACAGGCGAACCATTCTTCTCCTTCAAATGGGGGGAAACCGGGCACTGAGCGGATACCGCAACCGCGCCGTTGCACTTAACGGAAATGTTGTGCGCCGGGGGGCCTCGCGCCATGGAGCGTTCACAGGCATGGCTTCCCTGGCGCGAGGACCCGGGGGTGATTCGACTCCCGAGGGAAGGCGAAGCGATGACATCGAAGAGGCCGCGCCTCAGGTCCGAATCGGAGCGAGGGCTTCGTCGATGCGCGCGAGTTGGTCCCCGGTGACCAGTTTTCTCAAGGACGCCTGGTAACGAGGGTGTTCTATTCCGGAGAGTATGTACTGACGGCGGTAGGCCTCGAGCACGCACGACCTGAGCAGGTCGATCTCTTCCGTGCGCAGGGCGGCCCCGCTCGCCTTGAGGAAGTACTCCACATCCGCGCCCATCTGCGCCTGAAGTATGCTGTCGAATTCGCCGACGAGGCCTATCATCTCATCGACCGCCCTGTTGCGCTCCTCGTCCGTCAGCTTCCCGTCTTCCTGGGGCCATTCGAGTTCGTCCATAATGGCGTGAGTGGTCTCCTCCTTCCAGTGGAACTTGAAGATGTCCCTGTAGAGGTCGGAGAGGTCCTCATCCGGTTCGATGCTTTGCTTGTAGTGCTCCTGGGTGAAGAGTTCGATTTCGAGAATCAATCCAAGGACCGCCCATGTCGAGTTCTCCAGAACGGCGGCTGCAACCTGGTTCGGGTTCGGAAGGAAATGGTAGCCCTCGGGCATGCCGGAAGCTATCATTGGTTCGATTCGCCTGAATAGCTCCTGGTGCTTCAGTTCCTCGTCGCAGAAGCGCACCAGGGCTTCCAGCGCCACCTGGTCGTCCAGCCAGTGATCCCGGGTGATTTCCAGCATTTTGGCGGTGATGAACCGTTCGACGAACCCGAACATATTGGCGTAGGTCCTGCCCTGAATCCGGCTGAGAAAACTCTTCTGCCCGTTGTCGAGAAAGTCCGTCCGGTCGATCAGGGTGAGGCCGTCGGGCAGGAATTTCTTGGAGAAGTCAAACTCACGCTGCCGAATTACATCCTTATCGATGTCCCAACGGACCCGCTTCGAGACTTCGATGCATTTGGCGTAATCAAATTGCTGCATTCCCGGATTCCTCCATGGTCGGTGAGTAAGGCCGCATTTGTGCGGAAACCCGCTACGGAAAAAAACGTTCGGCTCGGGGGCCGACACTTCCCCATTTTACCAACCAGTATGCGGCCTCCGCAATCCGCCTGCAATACGGGAAAAAGCCCGTTTTCGGGAGCGCGACGCCGTATATGCGAATGCGGGAATGGTCAGGCGGACCTGTTCGCTTCAGACCTGGAAACAGTCTCATCGCTTCATCGAATTCATCACAGCGTGTTATTCTCGAACGCAATCAAACTATCCTGTCCGATCTCCCTAAATCGTTCGATCGCCTTTATCGACCCGCGCCTGTTCCCTTTGGGACCTCTCGCGGAGAGGTATGCGCTCGCTTTCACGGTAACCGACGGTCCCGCCTTTTCCCTTCCCGCCTTCGATGCGACTCCGACGATGGAGGACAGGCCGGCGACGAGGGCCTCGAGGTTTTCGGCCTGAACGTTGACCTCTTCCATCGCGGCTGCCGATTCCTCGGCATTTGCGGCATTCCTTTGTACTACCCTGTCCATTTCGGCGATCACCTTATTGATCTGGGCTATCCCTTGTGACTGTTCTCCCGACGCAGCGGCGATTTCATCGATCAGCATCGAAACCCTGCCGGCTATCTCCGCATTTTTCCCCATTACTTCAATGACCTGCTCGCTGAGTTGACTGGTCTCCCTGATACGTCCGCTGGAAGTCTCGATCAGATCGGCGGTGCTTTTCGCAGCCTCCGATGCCCGCATGGCCAGGTTCCGCACCTCGTCCGCCACAACGGCAAAGCCTGCTCCCGCCTCACCCGCGCGCGCCGCTTCAACGGCAGCGTTCAGCGCCAGCAGATTGGTTTGAAACGCAATTTCGTCGATGGTCTTGATGATCTTCGCGGTTTCATCTCCGGATGAAACAGTCTGGGCAATGGATTCCCGCATCCGTTCCATACGCTCGGCGACTTGCCCGAAATTCGAGGCTGCCTCTTCCTTCATAATCCGGTTGACTTCCTCCGCGCTTTCGGCATTCTTCACGGTCATGGAGGCCATCTCTTCCAGCGAAGCGGACGTCTCTTCAATGGACGCGGCCTGTTCGGACGCCCCTTCGGCAAGCTCCCGACTGGAAGTGGTGGTCTGAGCGGAGGCCAGGGTCAGTTGATCCGCGCTTTCCGACAGGCCGGTGATAACACGGCCGAGATGCCTCAGGATGGAGCGGGTAATGAAGAACGCTATCAGAATGCCGACTACCGATGCGCTTCCCCCCACGGACCAGAACGTGAAGCGCGCCGAAGCCGCGGCCCTGTTCGCCCTGGCTTCCACCACGGCGCATTCGCGCTGATTCATATCCAGAAAAGCGTGTATCTTCTCCGACAGGGACACTACTGCTCCGTCAATCTCATCGGCGAGGGAATGAATATCATCTCCCTTTCCTGCTTTGACCGTATCGATCATTCTCCTGCACAACTCATCGAAAGCGTTGTGATTCTGCACAATCCCTTCAATGTGGGCCGGCCAGCCCTTTGCGGCCAACTCGCCGTCCGCGGCGGCCAGCTCCCCGGCTTTTCCGAGAGCCTCCCGGATTTCCTTCTGCAACTCCCCATACTCGTTTAGAAATGTATCCTCTTTGTGTAACACGTACTTGGTGACGGCGAGTTCCTGCTCGTGGACAACCGAGTGCATGTCGGCGGCCAGGCGGGCCAAAGGCATGTGGGTCCCGGACAAGTCCATGAAAATCCTTTGCAGGGCATTGGTTTGTTGTGTTCCGACAACACTTATGAGTACTACGGCGAGAATTACCGCTCCAAACCCTCCGACGATTTTCGTCGACATCTTAATGCTTCCGACCATCTGCTTCTCCTTTCCTCGAACTGCATTCCGTATGTGTCCGTGAAAAACTCCAACCAAAGGCGTGACCAATCCAGGTCCACTCGTGCATGTTTCAGATCGTCTCCTTCGCTCGATCAACGAGCCTTGAAACAAAAGCACGGGCCGGAGCGAGCGAAGTTCCTCTTCCACGATGCGGCGAAAGATGGCGCTCTCCGGCTTCGTTCACATATTCGTGTGGTGCTGTATTGAAAGACATGGTATCCGAACGAGATTGTCAGAGTAGAGCATATCCGGGTGGAATGAATGAAGATCGTGTGAAATTCGCGTGAAAGTTTGGACTGCCGTGATGATTGACAACTGGACAGCTCGGTATAGTTTTATTACGCAAAACGAGGCGTTGCGGAAGCGCCGGCTTGCGGCGGAAGAAAGGGGCGAAAGATGGATCGAGAGGGTAAGTGGTAAGTGAGGGTAAGCATTGGAGTATATGAACTAAAATGACGGCGGGTCCGGGCGCTGTGCCGGGTCCGCCTCGAAGGGGACCGTAAGCGTTTTTCCGTGCTGGATGATCTTTCCCGACTTCTTCAGGCTCTTCATGGCCCGCGTTATGCTCACCCGGTGCGCCCCGGTAAGGAAGCTGAGTTCTTCGTGCGTCAGGGGAAAGCCGATGGTGAAGCCGTTGTGGCCCCTCACGCCATGCTCCCGCGCCACGTTGATGAGCACCCGGTGGAGGCGGTCTTCGAGATTCGTCATGGACATGCTTCCTATCCGGTTCGTGAGCCAGGCAATGCGGTTGCTCAAGTTCTTAATGACCTGGAGGCCGATATTGGGATGGTCGATGACGAGTTTTTCGAACTGCTGCCTGGTGAAACTGCAAACGAGAGCATTTTCCATGCACCATGCGGACACCGGATAGACGGTTTCTTCGCTGAGCATGTTCTCTCCGAGGAAATCGCCGGCTTTCCGCATATCGAGGAGGATCTCCCAGCCATCCTCCATGACCTTGCCGAGCTTCACCCGGCCTGCCTTTATCAGGGATATCTCGTTGGCCGGGTCTCCCTGAAGGAAGATGTGCTCACCGCGGCTGAAGTTCTTCCGCGAGGCGGATTCGGCAACGGATTGAAGTTCTTTCGGCTCAAGGTTGTTGAAAACCCACAGGTTTCCAATACATGTCGGCGATACTTCGGTCCCCTCGGCAGCCAGTTTATCACAAATGCATCCCATGTCGGTCTTCCTCGGTGGCGATAGTGAAGAATTGCGGTTGAAGCCCAACCATTGCGCTTCCGTTCAGCAGCCGCGGTCCTCCCTTGCCGGATGCGCAAATCCGGCAAGGGCCTCGACCGTCGTCGTTTCGGCCGGGCCGCGGTAGGGTGGATTGGGGTGAGCGCGCGCAAAGCCCGCGCCCACCGATCCGATCTTCGACTTCCGCCCACCGGCGTCCTTACTTGCTTCGGCGGCGAAAACACAGCGTTACGGCGTTGCACGCCCTACGGGCGCGCACGGCTCAAAGGACGGTCGACGCCCGCAAATCGAAGGGCCGAAGAATCGATCTAATTCGCGGCAATGGACGCCTTCAACTCTTTCGACAACATCTCGCAGGCCGAAACCACATCCGGATGATCCTCGAAGTTCTTGAACATCTCCGGCCGTACTTCCGTGAAGTTCTCAAATTCCTCCGGCGTCATCCACCGCGCCGGTCCTCCGTAGCGGCAGGTGGTCCCGTAGCCGCAGATGAAGCAGGGAGGAGTGGCGCTGTTGAAAAAAACGGAGCCCACGACCCTGTGGAGAAAGTAACTCTCCAGCATATAACTCATCCAGCGCACGCTGGGTTCGGCCTCATCCCCGCCGACACAAACCGTCGCCGTAAGCTTGCCTTTCGTCGCCGGCTCCACGTGGCGCAAGGGGAACAGACGCTCCAGGAACGTCCCGGTAAGGGCGTTTACATGGCCGAAATAGACGACCCCGCCCACGATGAGCGCGTCCGCCCGCACGATTTTATCATATAACGGCGCCATGTCGTCACGCTGAATGCAGCGCTGGGTGTCCGCGCATTTGACGCAGCCCAGGCAGGGGTTGATTTTCAACCCTGCAAGGTGGACCAGTTCGTAATCCCTGCCGGTGTCCCGGGCGATTTTTTCCACCATCCGGTGGAGATTGCCGTTGGGTTTCGGGCTTCCATTGATCGCGAGTATCATCTTTGTGCCTCCCTTGGAGATTGGTTCGACCAAAAAAACTGAACGCGACAAAGCCTGCCCGTTATTTATACCGGATCGGCGGCAAAACTTCTGTAGCGAATGCTACGATTCTAAAGGAGTTACGCAGATTCTCGCAATGGAATTTCGGGCATGGTTCGAAACGGGGTTACGCTTCGGAGCCGCCTCCGCGCAAGCGGGGGGCCGGGAAACTTCGAAAAGCCCGGATTCCCGCCGACGAGGGAATGTCGGTGAACCCTCTCGAATCGATGAGCTTGTCTTCCGACATGCCCGGCGCCGAGGATCAGGTCGCATTTGCCGTCTCCGTTGACATCCCCGGCCTTGAGGACATCGTCCACATTGTCGTCGATACGGCCGAGCCACGGGACCGGTGCATCCAGCCCGTAGCCGTTGGACGAGGCCGCGTGGACCTGTTCGGAGGTCTTGGCGGCCCATGTGGCGACGGCGATCGTTAATCCCTCTTCCCGGTCAATTTCTATATCCTGACGGAATGATTATCATATAGGCGATTTTGGCTTTTTGCGCGATTGCTGCTCAAGGTCGGGCGTCGTCGCTTCGCGGGCTTGGATGCCGGAGTTTCAGTGGAGCGCGGGAGGGAGCCCGGTAAGACCGGGCTCCCCGTGGCGAACGGGGGACCGTTTCGACTTCGCCCGTCGCTCCGGGCGCGACTCCGGCGCTTTGAAAAAACGGCTTGGTTCAAAACAGGGTAACACTTCAGGGTCGCCCCCGCGAAGCTTGTCCCCGCGCAGGCGGGGAGCGTGGGGGCCGGGAAACCTCGAAAAGCCCGGGTTCCCGCTTACGCGGGAATGACGATGAAGCCTTTCAAGTGTTACCTCAAAGACATGACTTCCAAACCATGCCGAAAAGGCTGTTGCCAAACCATCTTACGGGAGATTCCGATCATGGCGGTCTCTGAGAATGCCGACGTCGGCGAGGTGGAACGACTGCGGGAGCAGGTCGCCAGGCTCCAATCCGTGGAGGACGACTGCAAGAAGATCCGGAAAGAACTGGAGTTCGAGCACGAAAGATTCCTGGCCATTTTGCAGGCGATGGATGACGCCGTTTTCATGATAGGCTCCCAGTTCGTGATCCAGTATGCGAACCCTGCCGCGGAGAGGGTCTTCGGCGCTATCGACACAAGGGCATGCTACGAGTATTTCAACGACAGGGATTCGGTCTGTCCCTGGTGCAGGAGCGAGTTCGTGCTGGGCGGGCGGAGCATCCGATGGGTATGGACGTCCCCGAAGAACCACAGGTCCTACGACGCTTTCGAGACTCCCCTGAAAAATCCGGACGGTACCGTATCCAAGCTCCATATCCTCCATGACATCACCGAGCACAAGACGATCGAGAACAAACTGCGGGATAGCGAGCACAGGTGCAGAATGCTTGTCGAGATGATGAACGAAGGGCTTTTCGAGTACAATGAAGAACTGAAAATAGTGTACGCCAACGACAAGCTGTGTGAAATCCTCGGGTATCTCCGGGAGCAGGTTGTCGGGACCGCGCTTTTCGATCTCGTGGAGGGTTCGAACCGCTCCAAAATGGAAGAGGAGATCGCGCGGCGAAGGGACGGGGAGCGCGGCAACTATGAGATTGTTCTCAAGGGAAAAGACGGCAGGCGGATCTGCTGCCTCATCTCCTCCTCGCCCGTTTTGGGTCCCGACGGCGTTTTCAGGGGAGGGATCGCCACCGTCACCGACATCTCCCATTTGAAAGAGGCGCAGAGACTGCTTCGGGAATCGGAAGAAAAATACCGGATGATTTTCAATAATTCGCCCCTGGCCGTTTTCTATTTCGATTCCGAAGGGGTGATAAAGGCGTGCAACAGTTCGTGCCTGAAGATGATGGATTTGTCGGAAAGCGAAATCGTGGGGTGCGACCTGTTTTCCTTGCTGAAGGACGAGGAGATCAGAAATGTCGTTTCGCGCTGCCTGTCGGGGGATGCGTGCTCGTACGAGGGGGAATACCGTTCGGCTTCGTCGCAAAAGACCATTCATATCCGGGCCCACTATGCTCCCATCAAGCTGAAGAAGGGAGAGTTGTTGGGGGGAGTGGCGATAGTGGAGGATATTACCGGTCAAAAGCGGGCCGCGGAGCAGGTGGAGGAATCGGAAAAGAGGCTGCGCTGTCTTTCCGCCCAACTGCTGTCGGCCCAGGAAGAGGAGCGGAAGAGAATAGCCGGCGAACTGCACGACAGCATCGGTTCGTACCTGAGCGCCATCAAGTTCAGCGTGGAGGACATCCTGCACCATGCCGAACGGGGAGTCGTCGGGATGGCCTCGATGGAGGCCCTCGTCTCGATTGCCCAAAGCGCAATCGAGGAGGTCAGGAGGATCATCACCGACCTTCGCCCGTCGATCCTGGACGATTTGGGGATCGTGGCCACTATCGGGTGGTTTTGCAGGCAGTTCGAGGCCGTCTACTCGGGCGTCCGCATCGAGAAACGGATCGGAATAAAAGAGGATGAGGTGCCGGAGGCCCTCAAGATCGTCATCTTCAGGGTCATACAGGAAGCCCTCAACAATGCCGCCAAACACAGCCGGGCGGAGACGGTGAATGTCTCTTTCGCGCTGCATGAAGGCGCCATAGAGCTGGTGATCCGGGACAACGGCGTCGGGTTCGATCCGGATGCCGTTCGCAAGGCCCACAAGGGAGGCCTGGGACTCACGAGCATGAAGGAGCGCGTGAAACTCTCGGGAGGGTCTTTCTCCATCCGGTCCCAACCGGGGAAGGGGACGAGCATAGAGGCCTCATGGCTCGCCGGTTCGTTGCGGGAGTAGCCGCGGGAGCAAGCGGTGAACCGGCCCTTCGCGGATACCGGGGCGGATCATCGAGCGCTCAGCATACGGCGGCAGCTTTCGGGGGAAGGGAGACGACTTTGAACCAGAAGATGGACAGCGTTCCCAATGCCCGCGCCAGGTCCTCGAACGCCCCCGGCTTGGTGATGAATGCGCTCGCCCCCGCGTCATAGCAAAAGTGGATATCCCGCTCCTCCTTCGACGTGGTTAGAATCACGACGGGGATGCAGCGAAGGCCCGGGTCGGATTTGATCTCCTTGAGCGCTTCCCGTCCGTCCTTCCTCGGCATGTTGAGATCGAGCAGGATCAGGTCGGGCTGCGGCGTGTCCACGTACTTGTCCCGCCCCCGAAGATAGTTCATAAGCTCCACGCCGTCGCCGACGAAATGAAGCGTTGCCGGGAACCCGCTCTCCCTGAGGGCTTCCCCGACGAGGATGCAATCGTCTTCGTCGTCGTCAACCATGAGAATTGTCGCCTGTTTCCGCTCGTTCGTCATCGGGAGCGTTCTCCTGTCTGTTTTACGGGCAGGGTCACTATGAATACGGCCCCCTCTCCCGGTCTGGATTGCGCGGTGATACTTCCCTTGTGGCGCTCGACGATCCTCTTGCAGATGGCGAGCCCCATCCCCGTACCCTCGTAGGCGCTTCTTCCATGCAGCCTCTGGAAGGGGCTGAAGATGCGGTCGAGGTACTGCTCCTCGAAGCCTATGCCGTTGTCTTCAACAAAGATCCGGCACTCGCCGCCCCCATCCGTCACCTGTCCGTGGACCTTTACAACCGGTCGCTCCTCTTCGTGAAACTTGAGGGCATTTCCGATGAGATTTTGAAGGAGTTGGCGCATTTGGGAGGGTTCCGCCTCGATCTCCGGCATCTCGCCGACATCCACTCGCCCTCCGGTTTGCTCGATGCGCACCTCCAGGTCGGACAGCACCGAACGGGCGATATCCGAGAGGTCAACCGGAGAAAACGGTTGGGCTTTCGTCTCTATCCGGGAGTAATTGAGCAAATCGTCGATGAGACCCCGCATCCGGACGGCCGCCTTCTGCATCCTTTCCAGGTAGTCCTTGCCCGTAGGGCTGCGGACGCCCCCGTCCATCGCCTTGAGCCGGTCGCCGAACGATTGGATCTTTCGGAGCGGCTCTTGGAGGTCGTGCGAGGCGATGAAGGCGAAATCCTGCAGTTCCTTGTTGAGCCTGGTAAGTTCGGCCGTGCGCTCCCGGACTCTCAACTCCAGTTCGTCGCGGGCCCTCCGGACTTCCTCGTGGGCTTCCCGGAGTTCGGTCACGTCCGTCATCGTCACCACGGCCCCGATGATCCTTCCCCGGCCGCTGTAAAGGGGGCCCGCATTGAGGAGCAGGTGATACTTGCGGCCGCAGTTCGCGAGGCTCACGGCAAGCCCGGTATATGTATTCCCCGAGAGTACGGAATCGATTGAAAACGGGTCCTCTCCTCCCGGCTCCCCTTCCGTCGCAACCGGTTCCAGTTTGAACAACGCATCGAATTGCTGGAAAATGGGGTTCTTCTCGCACAATCCCTGCGCCATTCTGCTGGTTTGGATGATTCGCCCCCCATCGTCGCAGACGATGATGGCCTGGGCGGCCTGGTCGAGAATCGTCCGGGCGAGTTGTCCGGCCGCAACGATTTCCTCGTTTCGCTTCTGTTCGGTCAAATCGGTCGCAATGACGCACGCTCCCTGCATGTTCTCGACCTGGAGGGAGTTGACGGACAGGTAGACGGGAATGGTCGAGCCGTCGCTCGCTTTCAGGCGAATCTCCCCTCGCGCGTTTTCCCGAATGCCTTGCCGAAGCAGAGCATCGAAGACGCGCCCCTCTCCGGGGGCCAGAAAGCTTTCCATGGGAGCGCCCATCACGGTGAGCGCGTTGGCTTTGACCATTTCCATGAAACGGCTGTTGCAGAAAAGAATCGCGCCGTCGGCCGAGAGTATGGCGGTCCCCTCGTTGATCGTCTCGATGAGGATGCGATAGGTGCGGTTGGCTCCCTTCAGGGTATAGACCGCATTGCCATTGGGCTTGGCCACGATGAGCGCGTCCACCTGGTCGTAGCGGATGGCCCGAAGCACGTCCCGGGCCTCTTCAAGCTCTTCCCGGAGGCGTTCGTTCTCGGCCGAAAGCTCTTTTTCCCTGGTACTTTTTTCCATACTCCAGCTAACTTTCGTCAATTTCTTGAATTGCAGCGGCGTCTCGCGGAACCGGCGCAAGCCCCCACAGCACGGCTTCCCTGTCGGAGAGGTCTCCCACGAGCCGGCGCAAAGGCGGAGGCAGTTTCTTTATGAGTGCGGGAAGAGCCACGATCTGTTCCTCATCGAGCCTCTCCGGGTTCTTGGCGGCATCGATTATCTCGAGCTCGTACCTTCCGTGAAGATGCTCCTTGCAGATCTTCTCGATATTCTCGACGGCGCGCTTCATCTTGGGAGTTTCGCCGTTCACATACAGACGCAGGAGGTATTTTTCGGTTACGCCACCTTTGAGGGCCTCTTCGAATTGCCCGGTCGAGGCCTTCACGTCTTTGCCCTTATCTTCCATGCCCTTTTCCTTCCCGGCTACCTGCGCGGTCTGGGCCGTAGATCGAGGCCGATGAGAACCCGCTCCGTTTCCGAGAGGTCGCCGATTATTTTCTTGATGGGCGGAGGCAATTTCCTCACCAGGGTGGGAATGGCGAGGATCTGGTCCCCTTCCGCGAGTTGGGGGTTTTCCAGGAGATCTATGACTTCTATTGTGTAGCGCCCTTGAAGGTGTTCCTCGCACAGCTTCTTCAGGTTTGCAAACGCTTGAAGAGATTTAGGGGTCTGGCCCGCCACATAGAGCCGCAGTTGAAAAACCTCATTGGAATCAAGTTCCATCTACTCCTCTCCTTCGCCAGGGCAATCGCATGATTTTTGGCGCAAGACCAAGAAATTACGGGCAAGTCCCTG
>CAYOVG010000106.1:15612-18684 GCA_964407285.1 uncultured Syntrophobacteraceae bacterium | reverse complement strand
TCCCCATATGGCGCGCAACTCGCGTTAAGATCGCCGAGGCGCTCGGTCACGTGGGATGATCGAACGCCGGCGGGAAAACCACACCCCACCGCTCTCCGTCCGCCCAATTAAATCTCCATAATTACTCCACATTTCTTCCATGCATTTTCCAACTTCGAGATATAACTTCTCTCATATCGATATCGTCACGTTACCGGTGCAGCCTGCTTCGAAAGAAGCGATGCTTGTATGTGGACCTTCCCCCGGATTTCGCAATCTCACGGAGTTGAATGCATGCAGGACATCACCAACGGACTTCACTTTCATGCTGAGAAGCTGGAGGATTTCCTGAACAGCCTGACTGTGGAGAAGAAATTCTTCAACATCAGCCTCGAACGAATCATGTCGTGGGAGAGGGTGATGGTCGAAACGATCGACGACTCCATCGCTGCAATCGCCGGTCTGGAGAGAAAATACGCCACCACTCGATCGACCATCATCGTAAAAAGCCGGTTTCAGAGGTCCGGCGTCGGAAAGCGATGCCTTCAGGAGTTGCTCGCGGATGCGGGCAAGAAGTATTCCGCCGTATGGGCCGTAATACAGAAAGACAACATTCCTTCGATCAGGCTGCATCGCAACATTGGTTACGTATCCCTTGGAGAGAGGCAGGATGTGCACTACATGTTGTTTCCCCTGACCACGCGAGGAACATTGATGCTTCCTCTCGTCCGGTCGGCATTTCCGATATCGAGACTGGTAGACAAGTTCAGAAGATAGATAACGGCCAGAACACGCAAGCCCTTCCCGCTCTTTGCGCTTTTTCCGGCGATCCCATTTACAGTGTCTCGGCATCATACTTATTTTGTTGGGAAAGCTGTTCCCGGCAATCGATCCGCGAACTTTGTCCAGGTAGTCAGGAACCCTTAATCCCGGAGAGAATCGAATGAATAGCGATCATGAACCACAGTGCATCGAGCGGCTTGAAATCAATGGTCCGGCCCCGGATTTCGAAGCAAGCACCACCCACGGTCCCATCCGGCTGTCGAAATGGGCTGAAGGCAAATGGGTGGTCCTGTTCTCTCATCCCGCCGATTTTACACCTGTGTGCACCACCGAATTCATCGAGTTTGCACGCCGGTTCGAAGAATTCCAGAACCGTGGAGTCAAAATCATCGGCAGTTCGGTGGACAGCAACTACAGCCATATCGCCTGGGTCCGGAACATCGAGGAAAAATTCGACGTGAAGATCCCGTTTCCCGTAATAGCCGACCTGGATCAGAGGGTTGCCCGGCTCTACGGCATGATACATGAACCCAGCGCGGTAACGGCCGCCGTTCGTTGCGTCTTCTTCATAGATCCGCAGATGCGCTTGAGGGCCATGATCTACTATCCGCTGAACGTGGGCAGAAATCTCGATGAAATTCTCAGGGTCGTCGATGCCCTGCAAACGGCCGACATGCATAGCGTCGCCTGCCCGGCCAACTGGAAACCGGGAGACGCCGTCATCGTTCCGCCCCCTGCAACGGTTCAGGAGGCGGAATCGCGTACCGCCGACGGGAGCCTCGATGTGACCGACTGGTATTTCTCAAAGAAAGAAGTCTAGCATTCTGCTGGGCCAGGGAGGGAGTATATGCTTTTCGAGAAGATCGTATCGGAGGGCCTGGCGCACAATTCCTATATTATCGGCGACCGGGACGAAGCGGTCGTGATCGATCCCCGGCGCGATTGCGACATTTACATTGAAAAGGCCATACAGAACGGACTCCGCATCTCGCACATCCTGGAAACCCATCGGAACGAGGACTACCTCATCGGTTCGCTGGAACTGGCGTCGGGTACCGGCGCCCGGCCGTGGCATGCCGACGAAAGCCTGGGGTACAAGTACGGCAGCCCCGTGGAAGACGGACAGACCTGGAAGATCGGCCGGTTCCGGCTCCGGGCGATCCACACGCCCGGGCATACCCCCGGATCGATGAGTTACCTGCTGCACGACCCGGACGGCGCTCCCTGGATGCTTTTCGGAGGCGATACCCTTTTTGCGGGCGATGTCGGGCGCGTGGACCTTCTCGGCCCGGAGCGGATGGAGGAGATGGCCGGACTTCTCTACGATACCATCTTCAACAAGATCCTACCCCTGGGCGACGAGGTGATCCTCTGCCCCGCTCACGGCTCGGGCTCCGTTTGCGGCAGCTCCATATCAGACCGCCCCCTGACGACGATCGGACTGGAACGTAAGCACAACGCCAAATTGCAGGCTTCCGGCAAAGACGCCTTTGTCGCCGAAGCGGCAAAGCAGCAGGAATTCCCGCCCTACTTCCTGAAGATGGAGAAGTGGAACGTGGAAGGACCGCCGCCCCTGAGGACCTTGCCCGCTCCCCCGGCGCTCACCCCTGAGTTGTTCAGCGAAAAGGCGCGTGGCGCCGTCGTTCTGGATATCAGAATGGAACTGGGCTTCGGCGCGGCCCACGTGCCCGGCTCCCTGTCCATCTGGCAGGAGGGGTTGCCGTCTTTCGCGGGGTGGTTCCTCCCGTATGATACGCCGATTCTGCTGGTGAACCATCCCGGGGAGCCCCCCACTCAAGCCGTCCGGTACCTGGCGCGCCTGGGTTACGACTCCATGGAAGGATACCTGGCGGGTGGAATCCACGCCTGGCACATGGAAGGCAAGGAAAGCTCGTCCATCAGAACCGTGACCGCGCAGGACCTGTGCCGCAGCCTCGATACGCGAAGCGCCGGCCTGTGGGTCCTGGACGTTCGCGGCGCCGACGAACTGGAAGCCAACGGCAAGATCGCAGGCGCCCACAATATCCACATCACCCAACTGCCGAAGCATCTCGATGAAATCCCCAAGGATAAAACCATATGCATCTTCTGCGGCAGCGGACTGCGGTCCATGATCGCCGCAAGCATTCTGAAACGCGAAGGCCGGCAAGACCTGATGGTCGTTTCGGGGGGATTCGCCGGATGGAATTCCGTTTCGTGTCCACGAAATTTGTAGAACAGATAGATTGGCCGGATTAGGCGGACAGACAAACCGGAGTGATCGACTGTGCCGCTGCAACGGCTTTTTTTCTACCACGAAAAACACGAAAG
>CAYOVG010000106.1:0-15512 GCA_964407285.1 uncultured Syntrophobacteraceae bacterium | reverse complement strand
AGTGATCGACTGTGCCGCTGCAACGGCTTTTTTTCTACCACGAAAAACACGAAAGACACGAAAAAGGGGAAAGTTCCCTTTCGTGCCTTTTCGTGTTTTTCGTGGTCCGGTTTTGATAGCCCATGCGACAGGCAAGATCAGGCGGGCAAACAACCGGGATGATCGACTGTGCCGCTGCAACGGCTTTTTTTCTACCACGAAAAACACGAAAGGCGCGAAAAAGATGGAAAAGTTCCCTTTCGTGCCTTTTCGTGTTTTTCGTGGTCCGGTTTTGATAGCCCATGCGACAGGCAAGATCAGGCGAGCGAACAACCGGGATGATCGACTATGCCGATGCAACAGCCTTTTTTCTACCACGAAAAACACGAAAGGCGCGAAAAAGGGGAAAGTTCCCTTTCGTGCCTTTTCGTGCTTTTCGTGGTCCTATTTTAATAGCCCATGCGACAGGCAAGATCAGGCGAGCAAACAACCGGAGTGATCGACTGTGCCGCTGCAACGGCTTTTTTTCTACCACGAAAAACACGAAAGACACGAAAAATGGAAAAGTTCCCTTTCGTGTCTTTTCGTGTTTTTCGTGGTCCTATTTTAATAGCCATGCGGTGGATCATGCCCCCGCCCGGCGGCTATCCTCTTCTCGACCTTCTGTAGAGATCGTCAACCATTTCAATGAGTTTGACGGAATGAGGCCCCTGGAGTATGGTTCCCAGCTTTATCACGAAGTCCGTATCTTCGCGAACGTGGTCGAAAAAGAATTTTACATCGTCGCTGTGGATCAAATAGCGCGAATAGGGATCGGTTCTCAGGGGAATCACCTTCCCCATCCTCGGTTTATCGTCTTTCATCAAAGCCCCCAAAAAGCTAAGCTCTTCTTCCTTGCCGAAAGTTATCACACGCGCATCTTCCTCCCACATGGATACGAATGCAAACTCGGACCTTTCCCTGTTCGCCATCAAGAAATCCGATTTGCCGTCCAGTGTGAGGACCTTCTCCCAATTCTCGGACCGGAACCTGCCAAGCAACTGCTTGAAAAACTCCGGATCGTCCTGCAGAGTATGCCGTACCATTTCTCCTGCCTTGATTTCATGAATCGACGCCGCCAACACACCCCCACGGATTCCACTCGACAGAAGGGCGAACCTCTCCATGGGCCGAAATCCCCCATCTCCGGCCTCGCCTCCTCCCGACTGTCATCTTCCACTCTTTGTTGAAAATATGTAAAGGGCGTGATACCTTATACCCTCTCAGCGGGCGGCTTGTCAATGCGTGTTCGAAGTTCGAAGGGAGCAAGCCGCACGGGCAACCCATGCGGCGGACAGGCGGGCGCATCAACCGCCTCCACCAATCTACGGACTATTTTCAATTGCGGGGCCATCAACCATGCGCATCGATGTTCACACTCATATTTTTCCACCGGAAGTAGTCAGCGGACGGGAGAGCCACTTCGCGTCCGAACCCGCGTTCGAGCTTCTCTACGGGTCTCCCAGGGCAAAGCTCGTGACCGCGGAAACTCTCCTGGAATCAATGGATAAAGCGGGGGTAGACCGGTCGGTGGTTTTCGGTTTCCCGTGGGTCCAGACGGAGCTTTCCGCCAGGCACAACGATTACGTCCTGGAGGCGGCTTCGAGGCACTCGCCTCGCCTCATCCCCCTGGCCTGCATGAACCCCCTTGCCAGGGAGAGCGTCCGGGAGGCGGAGCGATGTCTGAAGGCCGGCGCCAGGGGACTGGGAGAACTGGCCGTATATGAAGACTACAGTACCAATGACGCGTTGAAGCGCTACCGGGACATTGTCGAATGCTGCCGGGAATTCGACGGCATCCTGCTCATCCATGCAAACGAACCCGTGGGACACAAGTATCCCGGCAAGGCCCCTTTCGGTCTCGACTTCTACTACGATATCGCGAAGATGGCGGCGGGAATGGACCTTATTCTGGCTCACTGGGGGGGAGGCCTGTGCTTCTACGAGTTACTGAAAAAGGAAGCCCCCGAGACTCTTCAACGGGTGTACTACGATACGGCCGCATCGCCTTTTCTATACCAGCCGTCCATGTACAGTCTCATGGTCAGGGCGCTCGGCAAGGGAAAGGTCCTGCTGGGGACCGATTTTCCGCTGCTGGGTCCGGAGCGCTACTACCGGGAAATGGAAGAGGCGGGGTTGACGCCCGAGGAGATACGCGCCGTTTCAGGCGAGAACGCGATGCGGCTCTTCGAGTAGCGCCGGAAGAACGGAAGAAAGAATAGCCGGCGGCCATATGCAGCGGTTTGCAGGAGTTGCGCCTGCACCGAGGGCGTCTTCCGCATTGCAAGAAAGAGAACCGGAAACCGGAGCGCCTCAGAGCAGGATTTCCGATGTCTGGGTCAGCGCAAAGCACTCCATGTCCCGACCGGCAGCCTCGATGGTTTCACGGCACTTCTCCACTATCGCATCCTGGGCTTCGTCGCTCCGGTCCTGGTTGTGATGAAAAAGCCCGAACCGCGCGACATTCGCCTCCATGGCCAGCCTTAGCGCATCGGTATACGTGGAGTGGCCCCAGGCCCTGGTGAACTCGTACTCCTCCGGCGTGTATTCGGAATCGTGGATCAGCAGGTCGGCGCCCCGAGCGAACTGGACGTAGTCCTCGAAGGTCTTTCCTCCTCGGTGCACGTACCCGAGTTCGTTATCCGTCAGGAAAACGAAAACCTTGCCGTCTTCCACAAACTTGTATCCCTGTCCCTGGTTCGGGTGGCTGAGGCTGATGGAGAAAATCTCTACCGAATCGATACGGAAACTGGTCCGGCAAGAGTTGTCGTACGTCATGTCGGCCTGCAGAGCCGCGAAAGGGACGGGAAAGTAGGGCGGCAGCATGGCTTTGGAGAGGAGTTCGTGGAGATTGCCCTGCGTGATGGGACATCCCATGAGCGAAATGGAAGTCTTGTCGGAATAGATCGGTTTGAAGAAAGGGAAGCCCAGGATATGGTCCCAATGCGAGTGGGTAAAAAGCAGGTTGTATGAAAAGCGTTCCTCCTGGATGAGCTTGTTTCCCAAACGTCTGATACCGGAGCCGGCATCGACGATGATGATTTCATCGTTGCGGGTTCGTATTTCCATGCAGGTAGTATCGCCGCCGTACTTGATGTATTCCTCTCCCGAGACGGCTATCGAACCTCTGGCCCCGTAACAGCGTATCAACATACCGCCACCCCTTCACTCCTTGAGAAGTCGAAACAGCCTTCGGAGTTCCCCGTGGAACTGCCTTAAGACCTGAAGAGAAAGCTCTGTAATAATCGATCCACACCTGAATACCCACACGAAACAAACCTTATTGAAGCGCTCAACTATATCTCAAAATATGACGCCGAGCAAATGTTTTGGAGTGGGGAATGGGGGAGTCGGTGAATGGGTAGGTGGGGAAGCGGGTAGGTGTCTCCGGCATTGGCTTCGTCATTCGATTATTGGTGTAGCTTAAAGAGTCATTCACACCACATACTACACTCCATGCAAGTGGGTTTCCCCTTTGAACGGAAACGCGCTGTTTATATAATTATTTGTTTCATATTAAGAACTTGAATTATGAACTATATCGAGATAGATTTGGAGTCGAGCCGCCAACCGGGAATTGGTGCTCGAAATATCAATCGGACTGCCCCCCAATGGGTCAATAGGCCTCATGATCGCCTTTGTGAAAAAAAGCGGTCTTGCCGAATACAAGCCGATCCCGGCTCGAACCATGTAAGAACGCGAAATCCCTACGGGATGGATGCCACGGTATGATTCGAAAGTTGACTTTTCACCGCTCTTGGGCATTGGAGCCTCTGGAATGAATGAGGACTGAAACGAGCGGAGCGCTATGAAGGAGACTGAAGATGAATTCCTTTTTTGCCGATGACGAGCACGATCGCGCGCTCGTGTCCAATGTCCGCCCTCCGGGGTGGGAAAACCCGGAACCACGGGGACGGTATAACCTCGTGGTGATAGGGGCCGGGACGGCAGGGCTCGTGTCCGCCGCGGGGGCGGCGGGACTCGGGGCGAAAGTGGCGCTCGTGGAGAGCCGGTTCCTCGGAGGCGACTGCCTCAACGTGGGCTGCGTCCCTTCCAAGGCCGTCATCCGTTCGTCCAGGGCGGCGCGGGACGTGGAAAGCGCCGGTGATTTCGCTGTTCGCACCGCCCGGGGGCCGGAGGCGGACTTCCCGCGAGTCATGGAGAGGATGCGACGGCTGAGGGCGAGAATCAGCCGCCACGACTCGGCGGACCGATTCAAGGGGCTGGGCGTGGATGTCTACCTCGGGACCGCTCGTTTCAGCGGAAGAGATTCCGTGGAGGTCGATGGAAAGGTCCTTCGTTTCGACAGGGCTGTGATCGCCACGGGGTCACGCCCGACGGAGCCTCCCATCGAAGGACTCCGGGAGGCGGGGTATCTCACCAACGAGACCGTCTTCTCCCTGACCACGCTTCCGAAGCGTCTCGCCGTAATCGGTGGCGGCCCTATCGGAGTCGAACTCTCCCAGGCGTTTCAGCGGCTGGGTTCCAGGGTCGCCCTGTTTCAGTCCGCCGGACGCATTCTCGACCGCGAGGATGCGGATGCGGCGCAGGTCCTCCAGAGGGCCCTTCTGCGGGATGGAATTGAGCTTTTTCTCGATGCGCGCGTAAGAAGCGTCGCAGGCTCGGACGACGGAAAACTCATTGTATTTCACGGGAAGGGAGGAAGCGGGCAAGAGGAAAGAGTTACCGCAGACGAAATCCTCGTCGGGGTCGGCCGGACCCCCAACGTCGATGGACTGAATCTCGAGGCCGCGGGCGTTGAGTACGACCGGAAATCGGGCGTTCATGTGAACGACTGTCTTCAAACGGCCAATCCTCGCATCTACAGCGCCGGAGATGTGTGTTCCAGGTACAAGTTCACCCACATGGCGGACGCGGCGGCGCGCATCGTGATTCGAAACGCGCTCTTCGGCGGCCGGGAGAAGTTCGGCGATCTGACGGTCCCGTGGGTCACGTACACGGACCCCGAAATTGCGCATGTCGGAATGTACGAAGAGCAGGCCGCACGACAAGGCGTTGCGGTCGAAACCTTCGTGAAGCCGCTGAGGGAAGTGGACAGAGCCGTCCTGGATGGAGAAGAGGAGGGTTTCGTCAAGGTCCACGTCAGGAAGGGCGCCGACACGATACTCGGCGCAACCATCGTTGCCCGCCATGCGGGCGAAATGATAAGCGAGCTGAGCCTTGCCGTCGCATCCGGCATCGGTCTGAAGAGCATCGCCCGTGTGATTCACCCCTACCCCACTCAGGCAGAAGCAATCAGGCAGGTGGCCGACATGTACAACCGCACCCGCCTCACGGAGCGGGTAAAGAGTACTCTGGCCTTCTGGTTCAAGGTCAGGCGCACGGAATCCTTCCATCGCATTTCATCGATGCTGCGACGGTTCCTGCAAACCGGGAGCGAATATTTTCTTTGACCTCGCGGACTGGTGCGGGTAGATTACGAGTGCTGCTCGTTCGCGGACTACACTCCACCCTCCCCCATTCGTAGTGATGAGCTTCCAGCGCGCCGGGAAAAGTCTTGGGCGGCGGCAGGGGCTGCGCCCGAAATGAAATCGAGGCTCGACCCCGAAAGGGAAAGCTCTTCTCCTAATCCTGTCGAGTGGAAAGGAACGCACCCGGATGAACTGGACAGCCGAACACATCAAATGGTTCATGGAGCAACCGCCGCCGCGTCAAGTCGACGAAAAACTGCTGAACGACGCGATCAATGTCCTCATACCAAAAATCGCGCGCATCATCCTATATATCCTTCCGATAATGGTAATGATCGTCATGGGTATGATGCTCACCCTGCTGGCCATGACCGTCGATCTCAAAGGAGAATGGCGTCTTCTGACGGGTCCCCTGGCGTCCGCACCCGGCAAGGTACTGAACGTGGAGAGGAAAAAAGGCTCGAAGGGCGCAATCACCTTCATCTACGACTATGAATTCACTCCGGCCGATAGTCGGGAAATGAGCGGTTCGCGCGTCAGAGGCGTCAGCTTTTCCGATGATCGGATCACCTCCGCGGGACAGACGGTCACCATCGAATACATCCCCGACAATCCGGCGGTCAGCCGCATACAAGGCGCCCGCTACACTCCCGTCCCGCTGCTCCCCATCGTTGTGCTGCCCTTCGTGGGAGTAGCCGTAGTCATCCTGGTCCCCGCCATGATCCGCTACAAGAAGAAGTGGTTGCATGGGCTGCTGGCCCATGGAGTGAGCACCGCGGCAACCATTGAAAAGATCAAGCCCGGCCCCAAGGGTGCGATCATCGTCCATGTTCTCTATGAGATCAACGGTGAGATCATCAAGTCCAAAACGAGCACCAATGGTCGAAGGGGCGAAAAAGAACGGCTGCAGTCGATTCAGGACTCCGGCCGCCCCGTGGCGGTGCTGGTGAACCCCGACAAGCCGAAGAACTTTTTCTTACTTGATCTGCTGATGAGCGCTCGAAACTGGTGATCAAGGACGATTTTTTGCGCCTCTCCCATACACGAAAGCCATTGCAGCCATTATAATTAGGTAGGCCTAACTTTTGACTTCCCGCCGGTACGCTCCCGTTCGGGCGTACGCTCCCGGGAAACCGAAAGAACGAAAGCGCAAAGGCCAAAATGGTCGGGTGGACTATATTCAAAACACCTCGTGGATCCGCGGAGAGGAACGATGAATATGAGAGCGATCACATCGATTATTCTTATACTGGTGGTGCTCGCGGCGGGAGTGACGGCAATCGTGGAATACGCCGGCCGCACCGGACCGCGCGACGCAAACGCGAAAAGTGGCGGGGAGCGGCAGCGTCCCCTTGCTGAAGCCGTCTTTGCGGGAGGATGTTTCTGGTGCACGGAAGCCGATTTCGAAAAGCTTCCGGGTGTGGTGCAAGCCATATCGGGGTATACCGGCGGCCATGCCGAGAATCCCGCTTACAAGGAAGTTTCGCAAGGCGGCACGGGGCATGTCGAAGCGATTAAAGTTATCTACGATCCCGCGCAGGTCTCCTACCAGGCTCTGCTCGATTATTTCTGGAGGCATGTGGACCCCACCGACCCCGGAGGGCAGTTCGTGGACAGAGGAATGCAGTACCGGTCCGTCATTTTCCATGCGAATCAGGAGCAGAAGGACCTCGCGGAGGAATCCAAACGAAAGCTGGATGAGTCCGGACGGTTCGAAAAGCCCGTGGTGACGGAAATAATCCCCTTGGGGAAGTTCTACAATGCCGAGGACTACCACCAGGATTACTACAAGAAGAATTCGGTACGTTACAAGTTCTACAGGTGGAATTCCGGCCGGGACCAGTTTCTCGCCAAAGCCTGGGGGGACAGCGGCAGCGGGAATGCTCATGCAAAACCGAGTTCGAATCCAACGGGCGAGAGCGCGCCGGCTTCCAAACCTTCCGATGAAGAGATCCGCGGCAGATTGACGCCGCTCCAGTACCAGGTGACGCAGCACGAAGCAACCGAACCTCCGTTCAAGAACGAATACTGGGACAACAAAAAAGAGGGCATTTACGTGGACATCGTTTCGGGCGAACCCCTTTTCAGTTCGACCGACAAGTACGACTCGGGAACGGGATGGCCCAGCTTCACCCGGCCACTCGAACCGCGGAACATCGTAGAGAAAGAAGACCGCGGGTTCTTCAGCATCCGAACCGAAGTACGCAGCAAACACGGGGATTCCCACCTGGGGCACGTTTTCAACGATGGACCGCCCCCCACCGGCCTGCGATATTGCCTGAATTCGGCCGCCTTGCGTTTTATCCCGAAGGAAGACCTGGAAAAGGAAGGCTACGGGCAATACACTCATCTTTTTGAAAGCGGAAAGACCGCGGCCAATGCCGCCCGGTAACTCGCAAGAAATCCCGCGTGTTCGCCCCCGCCCGCCCTGCCCTGTCACAACGTTGGAGCGGCAGAGCCGTAACGACCCGGCGCCCGGTCACCGGATGCTCTACCCGGTGACCGGATGAAAGCCTCCTTTCCGGGATAATCCATTGCCCCTCCGTTATTTCAACATGCCGCCGGGTGCTTCATGCCTCGTGCGTTCGTCCTTGCGCCACATCAACAGCCCGCTTCCTAGCCCACACTTTAAAACGCGATTGACGGAAGACCGGATACCCTATATATGAACATTTGAGGAAAGCTTTCTTCATATTTCGCTATAAACGCCGCCCGCAACATGCATGATGGAGCATAGCCGAACAAGCGACGCCGTCGCTTTTCCGGTTCGCAAGGACTGACCGCGTCCGTTGACGGCCAAAGGGGGTTCTGAGTGGTGCTCGGGAAGAGAGGGGAAGATGCCGGCCGATAGTATCGAGATGCAGGAATACCTCAACAGGCTGAAAGAGGCCGACGAAGCCGGCCGGATCGAGCTGTACAGGGAGATCGGCGATCTCGGCATACCCGAAGGAAATGCGGTGCTGATAGAAGGTCTTTCCGACCCCAACGCTCGAGTGAGATCCGTTGTGGAAAGCCTGCTGACGGATTTTGCCGACGAGCGCGCCGTTGCCGCTTTACTCGAAGTTCTTCGCCGCGAGGAACCGGGAATTCGTTCCCGCGCAATTTCCATACTCGGCCATCTGGGCCCCATGGTGCTGGACCAGGTGGAGGAGTACCTGCTCGATTCCGACCCCGACGTAAGAATATTCGCGGCCGATATCCTCGGGAAGACAGGCCTCCGTGAGGCTTTTCCCATACTCGAAAAGGCATTCGGGGACCCCGAGGAAAACGTGCGCTACGCCACGGTGGAAGCCCTGGGAAGAATTAGAGAACCGAAGGCAATCCCCCTTCTCATCGGCATACTGGATGACGAGTGGGTGCGCTACACGGCCGTGGAGTCTCTCGGCCTCCTGCAGGCGCGGGAAGCCATCCCGCATCTCCTCCGCATTTACCAGGAAGATGAATGGGTACGCCATGCGGTGGTGGAAGCCCTGGGGAATATCGGCGACCCGGCGCAGGTCGATTTTCTCCTGGATGTCATGAAGATGGACAACGAGATGATCGTCCATGCGGCATTGACGGCCCTGACCAGGATCGAGCAGCTTCATCCCTGTGGGGTCGTCGATCGCATAAAGGCCTGCGGCGTGGATATCAACGAGGTTATAACCTCCGCCCTGGCGGTGCACGAACCCGCAATCAGGAGAGGCGCCGTCTGGACCTTGGGCGCTATCGGCAACGAAGACCATATACCGCTCTTGACGGGTTACCTGGCCGATTTCGACGACACGATACGAAGCGAGGCCCGCCGTTCCCTCGTGAACCTCGGAGCCCGGCACATGAATGACCTGTTGCGCATCTACGACCTCCAGGATGAGCAGGTCCGAAAGGAGCTCATCGATGTCCTGGGGGAAATCGGCGACCCCGGGGCAATTCCGGTAATCGTGCGGGCGCTCGAAGAGGAGCCGGACCCGATACGCGAAACTGCAGCACGGACACTGGGGCGCTTTAAGGACCGTAGTGTGGTGGAACCCCTCATCGGCCACCTGAACGATCCGAACGCGGAAGTCCGAAGCGCGGCCGCATTTTCCCTCGGCGCATTGAAAGCAGTGAAGGCAATACGGTTCCTGATGCCCCTGCTGGAGGACCGGTGCGCCGGCGTGCGGGAAGCGGCGTCGGAAGCTCTTGGGAGGATCGGGACGGGAGAGATCATCAAACATGCGGCCCCACTGCTCAAACACCACAGAATGGAGGTGCGGCAGGCAGCGATACAGTGCCTGGGACTCATCATGGATCGAAGGGCCAACGGCCATTTGATCGATGCGTTGAGCAATTCCGAGAGGGGCGTGCGGCGCTTCGCGGCCGGCATACTCGGGAAACGCAAGGTCTTGCAGGCCGCGGGCCACCTGGTGATGGCCCTTCTGGACGAAGACTGGCAGGTACGCAAATCGGCGGCCGTCGCGCTCGGGGAGTTGGGCGACCCACGAAGCCTTGACGCGCTCCTGGCTTCCCTCGATGACGAAAACATGTGGGTCCGGTACGCAGCGGCGACCGCTCTCGGGCGAATCGGCGACAAGAATGCCATTCTCCCGTTGCGCGTATGCGCTCGGGAAGACAAAGGACCGGTTCGAATTTCCGCCATCGAAGCACTACGCGATATGAAAGATCCGGATCTTATCGCCTTTCTGAAGCCTCTGGCCGAAGATCCCGACGAGGAAGTGCGCAGGGTGATCAACGGCGTACTGGGAAAGCATCACGCCGGATGCTTGATGCCGAATAGTTGATAATTGAATGCCGGATAGTACCATGCTTAACCCGGTATCGCTCGAAGTTCAGGCGGAGTGTGGCGTCGGATGGATTTATCGGCAGAGGACTTCAATAACATACGAAACGCAATCAAGGCGCGAAGCGGCATCCGGCTCGCCGACAGCAAAATGAACTTCCTGCACCGGCGGCTGATCCAGCGATGCAGAGCCGTCAATATGGAAACCGCCAGGGACTATTACTACTATCTTAAATACGACCCGGCAGGCGACAATGAACTGGACAATCTGATCGACGCCGTCGCGATCAACGAGACATACTTCTTCCGTGAAGAAGACCAGTTGGAGGATTTCAGCCGTGAGGCCGTTCCGTCGCTTCTCGAGCGCAGGAAAGGCCTGGCTCCTCTGACGATATGGAGCGCGGGGTGTTCGACGGGGGAGGAAGCGTACACTCTTGCGATCATGATCCTGGAGCACCCTTTGCGGGCGCGTTTTCCGAAGGTGCGGATCACGGCTTCGGACATCAGCCAGAAAGCGCTGTACGCGGCTCGGGAAGCGACTTACGACGAATACAGCGTGAGGTATATTCCGAAAAACCTGCTTGCGAAGTACTTCGAACCCGTCGGCAACGGCATGTACATGGTCAGGGACCAGGTGAAGCAGATGGTCAATTTTGCCAGGATCAATCTGCTGGAGCCGCTCGCCGTGAACCGGCTCGGGAATATCGACTGCATTTTCTGCCGCAACCTGCTTATTTACTTCGACGATAGCGACAAAGCCAGGTGCGCCGGTAACCTGTATCAATCCCTCGGCAAGGGGGGATACCTCTTCCTCGGCCACTCCGAGAGCCTCGCCCGTATATCGGATCTCTTCGAGATCGTCCGGCTCGAGCATTCAGTGGTGTACAGGCGGCCGTTATGACGCCGGCCCGATCGATCGCAAAAAGCTTCTCTGATTCCCGGTGCTTTGTGATATATATGACAACCGGCCACCCCGGAGTCGCAACATGGATGAAGGAAGATACCGTGGATTTCGCGGTATAGAGGGAGTACTTATGAAGAAAAAGGTCTTGGCCGTCGACGATTCGACGAGTGTGCGGAAGCTGGTGGAATTCTCGCTCAAGAGTAAGGGCTTTCAAGTATCTTCCGCGGAAGATGGCCTGGAGGCGCTCGAACTGCTGGCAAGGACCCCTTTCGATATCATCGTTCTGGATATCAACATGCCCCGGATGGATGGGCTGGAATTTCTGAAGAAGGTCAGATTGGATGAGAATTATTCCGGTCTGCCCGTTATCATGCTCACAACCGAGGGACAGGACGACGACAAGGAACGGGCAATGTCGCTGGGCGCGACGGCGTATATCGTAAAACCGTTCAAGCCCACAGAACTCCTTGCGGCCGTCGAACGCCTGTTGAACCCGTAAGCAAGCCGAATCGCGGAACCGGTCTCGATCGTCGTTTCGACAACAAGGATTCATGCCACCATTTGCCTCGAGGTTCTGAAGAGCGTCACCTGTCCGTGTTTCGCCACCTCGGCTCGAGCGGAGGTCTTGAACGATCGTCGAGGCCCCGCACAGAAACAGGGTTTCCCATGGATAACGGGCCCGACACCGATGATCTGGATGCTCAACTGCTCAAGCAGATGTTCGACGACTTCATGGAGGAGTCCCAGGAGCACCTGGATACGTTGAATACCAGGCTTGCGCGGCTGGAGGAAGACCCTCGCAGCGAGGAAGTGATCAACGAGATCTTCCGCAACGTCCATACCCTCAAGGGGACAGCCTCGTTTGTCGGACTCCACGACATGAGCCGGCTCGCCCACAGGATGGAAGATGTTTTCGGCGCCGTCAGAAAAGGGGCTCTCCAGGTCAATGCCACGATAATCGATACCATGTTCGAGGGCCTGGAAATCCTCGGCGCCCTCAGAGCAAAGGCATCGGCGGGAACAGGAGAGTCCGTCGACATCTCCTCGATTGTGGAGAAGCTGACCCGAGCCCTGGGGGAGAACTGCATCCCACCTCCCGCGAAAGCGACAGACAGTCCAGAAAGGGACGCTTCGCGCCTTCTACCTGACGCTTTGTCTGAAGATCCGATGGATGATGATCCGTCCCGCGAATCCGTTTCCCCGGACGATGCTTCGCCCCTCATCCGCAAGGTCTTCCGTTCCGAAACCATTCGCGTCTCCACCGGAAAGCTCGACGACCTGGTGAATCTCGGGGGAGAACTGATCACCAACCGCAACAGGCTCAATGAATTCGCGGAACGTCT
This sequence comes from uncultured Syntrophobacteraceae bacterium, assembly GCA_964407285.1. GTDB lineage: Bacteria > Desulfobacterota > Syntrophobacteria > Syntrophobacterales > Syntrophobacteraceae > CAYOVG01. The sequence goes on along the minus strand of CAYOVG010000106.1, from coordinate 3,056 downwards.
CAAGGATGAAAACCTGAGCGCCATTGCCGCCGCGATCCATCGCCTCACCGGCCACATGCACGCCGGCCTGATGAGTATGCGCATGGTTCCCGCCGAGAGGCTTTTCAACAAGTTTCCCGGTGTCGTAAGGGGACTTGCGCGTGAGAAGAACAAAGAGGTCGAGTTCACCATCGAAGGCCAGGAAACGGAACTGGACAAAACCATCATCGAGCAACTCTATGATCCGTTGATCCATTTGCTCCGAAACGCCGTCGACCATGGTATAGAACCGCCTCGTGTGAGGGAGAGCAGGGGCAAGTCCCCCACCGGCAGGCTCGGGCTTTCGTGCCGCCACCAGCAAAACAACATCATTATCGAGGTCGCCGATGATGGAGAAGGTATAAATCCCGAAGCGATAAGAGCGACAGCGGTGCGCAAGGGATTCGTCAGCAGGGAGGCAGCCCGGGCGTTGACTCCCGATCAGGCCGTGCGGTTGATCTTCTCACCTGGATTCAGCACGACGGAGGAAGTTACGAACACATCCGGCCGTGGAGTGGGCATGGATGTGGTCGCGGAACACGTGCTCAAGCTCCGCGGCATGATAGACGTCCGGACGGCTCCCGGAAAAGGGACCATGTTCCAGATCCAGCTACCTCTCACGCTGGCCACATTGCAGGTGCTGTTGGTAAAGGTCTCGGACCTCACCTACGCCCTGCCGTTGAGTTCCGTGCGGGAAACCATCCTGCTGGATTCCTCCGAAATCAAGACGATGGAGAAGCAAGAGGTGGTTTTCATTCGAGGGGTGGCGTACCCCTTAAAAAAACTCGGCTCCATGCTGAAATGCGGTCCCGAGGCGACATCCGGTATTACGAAGGGAATGCATCCCATTGTCGTTGTCGGGCCGGCGGAGAAAAGGGTTGCCCTCGCAGTGGATGAACTGGTGGGAAAGCAGGAGATCGTAATGAAGTCCCTCGGGGACTACCTGGGGAAGGTTGAAGGTATCGAGGGCGCGTCAATCCTGGCAGACGGAAGCGTTACTCTCATCGTGGATATGGGAGTAATCGTGAAACGCGATGCATAGAAGCATCCAGCATCCACCTCGGAGGAACCGGAAATGAAAATGAGTAGCCTCAAGAGCAAAATGCAGCTCATGTTCGTCTCCCTGGTCGTGTTGTCCATTGCAGCCATGGGGGCGGTATCGTACTACCACTCGAAGGCGGCCCTGAGCAGGGAGACCCTCAATAAGCTCACCACGGTCCGGACGACGAAAAAAGAGGATGTCACCCGGCTTTTCAAAAGACTCTCCATGGGCATGAATGTTTTGCACGATATGGTGTGGTCGGAGAGAGCGGGCGAGTTGAACGCTTTGAGTTCGATCCGGGACCTTAAGAAGAGCCGGATCGAGAACTACTTCGAGATGGTGCTGAGGGAGATGGAAACCCTTGCAGACGGCCACTATGTGAAGGTCCTCTTCGAAAAACTCAGAGAGTATCACGAAAATATATCGACGCAGGCCGACGGGCCGTTTGATGTGCTCTCACCCGAGTACAAGACCATCATCGATCTGTATGGAAAGGATGTGCACCTGTCCAGGGGAGGCGACGACAGCTTTTCCGATATCTTCCTGATTTGCGCCCTGCACGGGCACGTTATGTTTTCCACTTCCGGACGGAAAGACCTGGGCGCCAACCTGCGCTACGGCCCCTACAAGGACAGCGGCCTCCATAAGCTGATGGAAAAGGTCGTGAAATCCGGACAGCGGGCAGTGGTCGATTTCGAGCCCTATGCCCCGTTGGATGGTGAAAGCGTCGCATTCGCCGGAGTCCCCATCTTCACTAAGGATGGCCGGATACTCGGACTCCTTGCCGTCCAGATTCGCTACGATCGTATCAACCAGATCGTGCAGGACAGAACCGGCTTGGGAAATACCGGCCAATGCCACCTGATCGGGAGCGACAGGATTGTCCGCTTTGATTCCCACTCGGACGATGAGAACAATCCAGGCAAAGCGTCCCCGCCTCCCGGCGCCGGAAAACAACAGGTAAACGACAGCGCCGTCCGGAATGCTCTTTCCGGCAAGATCGGGGCCGACATCCTTCGTAACGCCGACGGGAATACGGTTCTGACAGCCTATTCCCCTATCGATCTCCATGGCATGCGCTGGGCTGTCATCGTGGAAAAGAATGCCGTGGAGTCTCTCGCTCCGAAGCTGGAAGGCGAGGATGCGGACCTGCTGATGAAATACAAGGAACAAAGCCTGTTCCAGGACTTCCTCCTGATGAACGGAGACGGATACTGCTTCTATACGAGCTATCAGCGGCCCGAATACCAAACCAACCTGCTCAATGGTAAGTACAACGACACGAACCTCGGCAAACTCGTCAAGCAGGTAATAGCAACCAAACAGCCCGGAATAATCGACTTCGAACTCTACGGTCCCGCCAATAACGATGCCGCGGCTTTCATGGCCGCGCCCCTCATCCATGACGGCGAGGTGGAACTTGTGCTCGTGGGGCAACTTTCCGTGGACGCCATCAACTACAGGATGCTTCAGCGGCAGGGGATGGGGAAGACCGGCGAGTGCTACCTCGTGGGCCACGACAAGCGAATGCGCTCCAATTCCTATCTCGACCCCGTCTCGCATTCCGTCAAAGCATCCTTTGCCGGAAGCATCGACAAGAACGGCATCGACACCGAAGACTGCCGCAAAGCGCTCGAAGGCGAGGAAGGAAACATGATCACCACCGATTACCGGGGAGTTCCGGTGCTGTCCGTCTATACGCCCCTGGATGTAGCGGGCATGAGGTGGGCGCTCATTACGAAAGTCGACCTGGCTGAAATGGAAGCTCCGGCGACAAGCCTGAGGAACTGGATCATCGTGATCGGACTGGCGGTGATGCTCATCATGGCGGGATTGACCTACTACTTTTCCACCACCATTTCGAAGCCCATCATCGATCTGGCCGAAAGCGCCACCAGGCTTGCCGAAGGGGATTTACGAACGAACGTAACGCTGACGCGAAGCGATGAGATAGGGGCCCTCAGCCAGGCGCTGACGACCATGGTGGAGTCCTGGC
>CAYOVG010000105.1:0-18685 GCA_964407285.1 uncultured Syntrophobacteraceae bacterium | reverse complement strand
GCCCTCCTTTTTAAGGCAGGGACCTCCCCGCCCGTTCTTCCCGCTGCACCGCCTCTACGGCTTCAGGGAGAGCGTGGAAGCAGTTTTCCGGACCGAGAAACTCATGGAACCCGGACCTGCGCAATATCTCTCCCACCGACTTTGTCATACCCGCCATGAGGAAATGAACCTCCTTGAGAATCATGATGCGAAGGAGGTCCCACAAAAGCTTCTCGCCCGAGATATCCAGGTCCGTTATGGCGCCGGCGTCCAGGATCACGGTCCGAACGTCCGGATTGTCCGCAAGGAGGTTGATCACGGTGTTTTCTATCTGGTTTGCGCTCGTAAAGTAGAGAGGGCCTTCCACTTTGATGATGAGCAAATCGATCCATGTTTCCGCTTTGACCAGTTCAATATCCTGGAAGCTGGCTTCCGTGCCTTCTATCCGTCCGACAACAGTGACTCGCGGGCGAGCCATCTGCCAGATCATGAAGCCGAAGGACACGGTGATTCCCAACAGGATACCCTTCTGGACACCAATGATCAGAGTGCCGAGAAACGTCACCATCATGACTATCCCGTCGCTCTTCCTGACCTCGAATGCCCGCTTGATAACGGGAATATCGATAAGATGGTAGACCGCCGTCATCACGATGGCCGCCAGGCACGCTTTCGGCACTTCGGCCAGCAAAGGAGCGAGAAAGAGCACCGTGAGGACGACCATGCCCACCGCAGCCAGTGCGGCCCACTGGCTCCTGGTTCCCGCCTGGTAGCTCACCGAGGATTTGGAGAAGCTCCCCGCCGCCGGGTAGCAGAAGAAGAAGGACGCTCCCAGATTGGAGAGCCCCAGGGCGACGAGTTCCCGGTTCACATCCACTCGACGCCTGGTCCGGCCCGCCATGATCTTCGAGATGGAAAGGGTCTCCATGAACGCCACGAGACCGATCACGACGCCCGCCTCAACGAGACCGGCCACCCCGAGATGTCCCCGGTAGAGCGACGGATCGAAAATCCGGGGCAATTCGAACCGGGGCAACGTACCTTTGATCTCTCCTATGACTTCCACATCCATCCCGCTCATGGGACCCAGGGTTTTGACTATCAGGACCCCAAGCAACACATTGACCAGGGGACCGGGAATGAGAGGATTGATCCGTTTCGAGACGGCGATGGCGGCAAGACCAGCCAGGCTGATGATGAGGGTCACCCAGTTGCACTCGCCCACATGGATGATGGACTGGTACAGGGTATGGAGAATGCCTCGCGGGGCGTCGCTCGGGTCCGGATGGATGCCCAGCAGGTGCGGAAGCTGAGTGATGGCCACTATCAACGCCGCGGCGGTCGTAAAGCCGACCAGCACCGGATGGGAAATGAAGTTTTCGAGGAATCCGGCCCGCATGACCCCGAGAGCGATGCAAAGCACCCCGCTCACCAGCGCGAGAATCGGGGCGCAGGCTATGTAATGCTCCGGTTCCAGCCCGTACGGGACGAGCGTTGCCGCGACCATAAGCGAAATCACCGACACGGGAGCCACCACCAATTGCCTGGATGGTCCCACCAGGGCGTAGATGAAGAACGCCACAATGGCGGTGTAAAGCCCCATCTCCGGGGGCAGTCCCGCGAGAGAGGCATAGGCGATGGTTTCGGGAATGAGCACCACCGAGATGATGAAGCCTGCCAGGAGATCGACGACAAAATCCTTCGGCTTATGGCTCTGCAGCACTTCCAGGAGAGGAAATAAGAGCGCCGCCCCCCGGGCTTGCGTTTCATGGCTCTCATGGTGTAATGGAAAATGGTCGCCGCTCATTGAAAGTCCCCCCTTAATCCACCTCTTCTCCGATGGACATACGTGACCCCTGGATTCGGGGTAGTTGTGGAGTCCGGCCTTCCCACGCATCCTTTACGAATTCACGTACACGGCAATCTTCCGGAATCGGGAGACCGGCGCGCTCCCGGCAACCGGGCCGGTCCGGATATCCCGGACCGACGTTCTCTGCCCGCGGCTTTGTCCGAAAGGGCGATAGTCTCATCCAGCGCCGGATTAGAATAGGACAAAGTTCAGTGTAATGGCAATGAGTTTGTGATCATGGACAGAATTTGCGGAACTACGCCGTGGGAAGCCGCACCCGGATCATCCGGTGGACGGTGAGGCTCACGGCCCCGAATTCGCTTTCCACTTTCCCTTGCAGGAGGTAGGCTTTGCTGTAGTCGAGTTCCCGGCAGAAGCGCCGGAAGGCGTCGGGGAAGAATACCGCCTCGTAGATGGCGGTTTCGTCTTCGAAGGATACGAACTCCATCGGACTTCCCCTCTTCGTGATGGTCTCCTTGCGGGTGATGAGCCTGCCCTTTACCCAGACGCTCCGGCCCACGTGCCGAGGCAGGTCCGCCGCGGGCGTTATCCGGCCCCGGAACTTCTCAAACTCCGGGCCGTACATCGCGAGTGGATGGACCGAGAGGACGAATCCCAGGGTTTCCGCCTCCTGGCGCCATGTCCGCCGGGGAGACAGGTCCGGAAGCGGCGGGACCGATACTTTCAGGAAGTGATGTTTGCAGGCCCTAACGCCCCTCCTGCCCTCCTCAAGGACAGAATGGATCGGCGGCTTCACGGTATTTGCATTCGACCGCGCCCTCAACCGCGCCTCGACCGTCCAAAGAAGCTGAGGACGATTGAGTCCGCCCGCCAGTGAATCGAGCGCGCCGCTTTTCACCAGGACGCGGCCGTCGGACGGGTCCAGCGGCGCCCTTGCGAGGAAGTCCTCCAGGGAGGTAAAAGGGCCTCCGGCGCTCCGCTCCCCAAGGAGCGCCTTCAACGTGTCCCCCCGGATATTCTGAAGCTGTTGAAACCCCATCCGGATGATCCCGTTCCCGCCTTCTCCGTTCCCACCACCTCTGTTTCCGCTGTCCCCGTTCCCGTCGCTTCCCGTGTTCCCATCTCCGCTCCCGCCTCCGCCCGCGCACCTCGCGCTCCTGCCCTCGTACGCCCACTCGCTCTCGTTCACGTCCGGCCCGAGCACCGTAATCCCCATCCGGCGCGCCTCCGAGATGTAGGCGAAGGTGCTGTAGTAGCCCCCTCCGTTGCTGATGACGGCGGCCATGAATTCCGCCGGGTAGTGGGCCTTGAGGTAGGCGGACTTGAAGCTCACGAGAGCGTAGGACGCCGAATGGGGCTTGCAGAAGGAATAGCCCGCAAAGGAGAGAAACATGTCCCACACCTGTCCGGCAACACTCGCCGGGACGCCCTCGCGCGCGCACCCCGCATGGAACTTTCTGCGGTAATCCTCGATCTTGTCGCGGCTCTTCTTGCTGATGATTTTGCGCAGGCCGTCCGCTTCCCCCCAGTCGAACCCCGCCAGCGCCATGGCCGTCTGCACCACGTGCTCCTGGTAGACCAGGATACCGTAGGTTTCGGCCAGTATCGCCTCCACGCGAGGGTGGATGGGCCGGTACGGGACCCCGTGCACCCGTTCGACGTATTCCCGGATGTAGCGGTTGGCGGCGGGGCGGATGATGGAAGAGTTGATGACCAGGTGCTCGAAGTCCGCTCTGCCCGTCTTTTTCTGGAGCTGCCTCATGGCGGGCGATTCGACGTAGAACACCCCCATCGAGTCGCCCCGCGCAAGGAGGTCCAGCGCGGCGGGATCGTCCACGGGATTGAGGGTTGCGTAGTCCGGCGCATTTCCCGTGTTCCTGCCTATAGCCTCCAGGGTATCCCGGATCACGGCCAGGGACCGGTTGCCCAGCAGATCTATTTTCACCAACCCGGCCTTCTCGGCCTGGTCCTTCTCCCACTGGATGATCCGCGCCCCTTTGGCGTTCCGTTGCACCGGCACGTAGCGCGTGATGCGATCCGGTACGAGGATGACGCCCCCGCAGTGGGTGGAGAGATGGCGGGGAAGCGACTCCAGCCGGGCGGCCAGGTCGAGGATTTCCGGCCAAGGCGGGTGCAACTCCATCCCCCGGCATTTCGGGTGCGTCTTCACCCGGTCCCACATGCGCCCGGGGTGCGTGTAGGAACTCATGCGGGAGGTCACCCCCTTGATCTCCGAAGCCGGCATGCCGTACACCTTCGCCGTTTCGCGAACCGCGGCCCGCGCCCCGAATCCCACGTGATTGGAAACCGTGGCAAGCCTCTCCGGGCCGTAGTGGCCGCGGAGTTCCTCCATCAGGCCGTCGCGTTCGTCCCAGGGGAAATCGACGTCTATATCCGGCGGGTCCTTGCGCCGGGGATTCAAAAAGCGGCCGAAGAGCAGGTTGTGCCGTATCGGATCTACGTGGGTGATGCCCAGCAGATAGCTCACCAGGCTGGCGGCCCCGCTCCCACGTCCGCAGTGGATGCGCCGCCGCCCGACGATGTCGGCCACCACGAGGAAATAGTCCACGTATCCCTTGGAGCGGATCAGTTCCAGTTCCTCGCAAAGCCGCGCATCCACCGCCGGGTTCGTCTCGCCGTAGCGCCACCGGATTCCCGCCCGGCAGCGCTCTTCCAACAGCCGAAGGGTGGAGTGGCCGTCATGGCCGGCATCGACGCCGCCGCCGGCCCGGACATCATCGTCGGAATTGTCGGCGGCGCCAGGACGGTTGCCCGCACAGTAGTCGTGACGGTCGTAGCGGGGAAAGACCGTCCGGAAGCGGTCATCCCAATCCATCCGGCAACGGGCGGCAAGCTTCCATGCGTTGGAGAGCGCTTCCGGTCGGTTGGGGAAATGGAGCGCCATATCACGGGCCGCCTTCAGACGGCGCTCCGGCCCCACCACTTCATGGGGAGGGATGGTGCTGAGCGTTTTGTTGAGATCTATGGCGCGCGCAAGCCGGTGCAGCGCGTGGTCGCCGGGATGGATGAAGTGGACCGCGTTCGTCGCAACGGGGGGAATCCCGAGTTCCCCGGCCATCGCCAACGTGTCCCGGTCCGAGGGACCGGGGACCACTTCGACCAGGCATTCGGCGCGAGACCGCAGGGTCTGGAGGAGATGCGCGTCGGAACTCAGCAGCGCAAGGTCTTCGAATGCGGAGTCGGGAAAGGCGCTCGCGAGCTGGAAATCCCTGTCCAGGTGACGCCGGGAGAGAAGATTTGCAAGGAGTTCGTAGCCCCTTGCCGTTTTGGCCAGCAGCACCGCGCCGCCGCTTCCACCCGCCCCGCAAGCCTCGCCCGTCCCGCGGGTCTCGCCGTCTCCCGCCCGGACGCAAGGTCTGACCTGCGCACCCACGATGGGACGGATACCGTACCTGCGGGCGGCGTCCAGAAAATTGACAAGACCGTACATCCCGTTCGTGTCGGTCAGGGCGATATGCTCAAACCCCAGTTCCGCCGCCCTCTTGCACAGATCCTCGGGAGAATTGACCCCCCTCATCATCGAATAGTACGAATGCACGTGCAGGTGTACGAAAGGAGTACTCATACGGCATCGTCTTTCTCTGCGATCTTTGCGCCTTCTCCGCGCTCTCCGCGGTGGAGGCGCGCGCCACTCACCCACGAAATGGTCTGATCCGCATAACATCACATTGCATTTGCATCACACCGGGTCACAACTTAAAACATCACAATAAAGCAGACTTCCCCCACCGGACGGCGCGAGAGCCGAAGCGGGAGCGGATGCCGTCCAGGGCCCGTTGCAGATCTTCTCCGCCCCGGACCGTAGCGGTATCCTCCCAGGGAAAAAGGGAGAGTTGCCTGAAGGGCATGACCAGGTCCGAAAACTCCAGGGAGATGCGGCGGATGGCGACCCGGCGCCGGACAAGGCGATCGAAGGCTTCGAGCACCACCCCGAAGAGTATCCAATCGACGCGCACCGTGGACGGATCTATCCGCTGCTTCGCTTTGGCATGGACCCCGTCCGCGTAGACGACCTCCACGGCGAACTGCCCCGGGTGGCGGTTGCGCCGGCGAAAGCGCCGGCCCGCTTCCTCGGTCTGTTCGAAAAGAACCGCCTCCAGCCGCTCCCTGTCGATCTCATCCCTTTGCAGTTCCCGGTCGATCCTGATGCACGGCGCCTTCCGGCAAGGAAAAACCGGAGACGGATCGACACCCCTGGCGATGGTCGAGAGGCGCCTCCCCAGCGTCCCGAATACGGCCGTGAGAGAATCCGGGGGCAGCACGGCCAGGTGGCCTATGAGCCGGACATTGAAATCGTCCAGGCGGGATACGGTTACCGGACCGACACCCGGAAGAAGCGATACCGGAAGCGGGGCAAGGAACGACGCCTCACCTCCCGGAAACACGCAACCCAGATCTCCGACGGGGATGCAGCCGGCGGCCACCCGGCTCACCAACTTATTGGGGGCGAGCCCCACCTTGGCGTGGAGTCCCACGGCATGCGCGAGGCGCCTCTCCATGCGGCAGGAAATGTCCGTCGGATGCCCCCACAGCCGCTGTGTGCCGCTGATATCCACGAAGTAGCACCCCGGATGGGTCCCCTCCACCAGGGGCGAGAAGCGCTCGAACTGCTCCACGATGTATTGGTGCCGCTCGTTGTAGGAATGAGGGTCCGGAGGCGCGACAATGAGCTTCCCGCACAGGCGTACGGCCCGGCTGAGGGGCATCCCCTCCCGGATGCCCTCGCTCCGGGCGATCTCGTTTATCCCCTGGATCACCGCCTGCGGCCCCGGTACGGCAAGGGCCAGCGGCCGCCCGGCCCATTCCGGACGGCGCAATTCCTCGATGGACGCATAAAAATCGGGAATGCCCAGGTATACGATGTGTCTGTGCCTCGAAATGCGCGACATGGTCTCATTCTCCCGACTGCAGGATGAAGCGAAACGGCAAGGCGAAGCGCAAAATTTCACGCCCTTCGGATCGTCCGATGCCGGTAGTGGCGCAACAGGCCGATCACCGTCCCCACGATCTCGACCTTGTCCGCACAGACGCGTATCGGCTCCATCCTGCTGTTCGCGGGCCGCAGTTCCACTTCCTCTCCGTGCCGGTAGAACTTCTTCACGGTAGCCTCCCCCTCGACAAGCACCACGACCGTCTGTCCGTTTTCGGCGTGGGGCTGCCGGGTGACGATCAGGATGTCCCCGTCGCGGATGCCTTCATCGACCATGGAGTCGCCTCGCACCCGCAGAGCGAAATTGTCCCCGTTCCCGAGGAGGTTCTCCGGCACCTCGATGGATTCCGGTATTTCGACGGCTTCGATGGGTGTCCCGGCCGCGACGGTCCCCAGAAAAGGAATGGAGACCGAACCCGTGCATAGCGGAATAATTTCGAGGGACCACCGGTGATCGAGAGACCGCTTGCGATTGTTCGGAAGACTTTCCAGGCATCTCCGTTCTTCGAACTGCTCCAGGCGCTTCGAAACGGAGGCAGGAAACATCGATCCCGAGTGAGCGCGAACCTCCTCGCGGAAGGGGGAATATCCGCGCTGCTTGCGGTGGTCGTCGTCAACAAAACGGTAGCAGACTCTTCCCCGTGCCGGCGTGAGTCCCATATCCCATCCCCTCCCATGGTTGCAGGCGCTCATCACTCCCGTCCTCCACCGCCCCGTGGCGGGAGGAGGACAACTCGAACGACTTAATAGTCAAATTAGGTGAAAGAAAGGTGAAAGTCAAGAATTGCTTTACACCATCCAGGAATTTCGCCAATCGTTCCTTTAAAAGATACAGCCATTCCTGCCAGGTCAATACAGTGTATACGGTATTCCAATGGTTTCCGGTCGTGATATTCTCGACGCCGGATGAGCCCTTCCACATGTCCTTCGACAGATCCTTCCATCGATCCCTGAAAGAGCCTGACGGGTTCCAAAGACACATGATTCGGCTTTTTGATGGTGGACATTCACCTGGAGGGTCTCCAGGCGCGAAAGGAGAGATCACCATGAGGAAAGACGAAGGGCGGCAAACAGTCGTACGAACGACTATTCTTATGGCGGACGATGACGAGGATGACCGGTTGTTGGTGAAGAAGGCGTTCAAGGCAGCCCGAGTCCCCTCGGACCTCCGCTTTGCCGAAGACGGCGAGGATCTTCTCGACTATCTCCGGCATCACGGGAAATACGCCGGCGGCGGGGTCCCTTGCTCCCGGCCGGACATCATTCCTTCTGGACCTCAACATGCCGAAGAAGAACGGCCGCGAGGCGCTACGGGAGATCAAGTCCGACCCCGAGTTTCGTCGCATCCCCGTCATCGCCCTCACCACATCGAGGGAGCGCGAAGACATCGCCCGCTGCTACGAGATGGGGGCAAATTCGTTCATCTGCAAACCCACATCCTACAGCGAGCTTGTAATGATCGCCGACGCCGCTTCCCTCTACTGGATCGAGACGGTCGCCCTTGCAGAGAGGGAGCTTTTGGGAACAGGCTGGAATTGACGAATTGACGGTTAGATTACTATAAGCCTCTCTCAAGATCAGACAGGCCTGTATAGCGCTCAACCGCCCTGCCGGCATCACCCCTGGAATTTTCCATGTGCTGAGATATCTTCTTCAAACTGGAATCGATACTCTCGAGCAGATGTAGCGCTCTGTTGATCTTCCAGTACCAACACATGAACTCACGGGCAATTAAAAATACAATGAATGCAATTCCAAACCAGATCAACAGTTCCATTCCTCCTCCTGCATCCGCCGGAGCGCCGCAACGGCGGGAGCCATACAGCCTGAATCAGCGTCCCCACACATCCTCGGAACTCCTCAAAGAGGGCGCATTCAGAGCATATGGAACACGCGCCGACGCTACCGAGAGCCTCCGGACATTTGTTCTCCCTGTTTTTCTTTCAATCTCTTCGACGGCAAACCGACTATCTTTCATCCAGACCGTTTTTCCGTTTCTTTCAGATCATCATGGACGGCCTTTGCGGCAACAAATCCATCGCCGGCTCCAGCCTCACGGACAACCACTCAAAGATGAACACATCGAAGGCCCGCTGTCGAATATCCCGCCATTTGTATCTTCACAGGCGCATGATACTACAGTTGAGCTGAAATCGCCAATCCGATAAAGCTACCCGAACCACACCACGTCGATATCGTCGAGGTTTTACGTGGGGCGCGGGCAGGGGCGGCGGCGTCTCTTGCGATATTGGATCTTGCGATGCGGGAAGATTCAGTGTAGCAATGAAAATCGGGATCGGTTCGTTTCAGTAATTCGATAACTGCTCTAAGCAAGGGAAGGATTGTGGCCGATGAGAATTGGACGTTTATTCTTTTTGTTTTTCGTAGCGTGTTTAGCGATTCCCGCGCAGGGCCGGGCTGCTCAATGGTATATTCGGGCAGGTGGAGGAGTCGATTGGTCCACGGGAGCCGACTTCCATGACCAGAGCGGCCCGGCAGGCGAGGGAGCGCCCCTGTTCGGTTCCGGCGTCGGGAGTGACGGCCGAACTCTCGGCGCTTATGGAGATTTCGGCTCCTTCCCGGCGTTTGAAATCGCCGCGGGTGTCCAGCCACTGACCTGGCTACGCACCGACCTGTCTCTGACCTATCGAATGGACATGGATTACGGAGGTCAGGCCAATTTCCGCAATGTTCGCGGAGAGCAGCCTGTAACGGCCGACGGGGAATCGTTGACCCCCATGGTGAATTTGTTTTTCGAACCGGCAAGCCTCGCAAAGCTCGATCTGGGGATCTTCATTCCATACATCGGAGGTGGAATCGGCCTCAGTTATAATCATATCGGACCGATGACGTATCGATTCCCCGGGCTGACCAGGCATAAAATCAGCGTGGTCCCTTCGGGGTCTCGAGTGGACTTCGCCTTCATGCTGACCGCCGGAACAGGCATTCGTTTATCGGAAAGATTCATTCTGGACCTATCCTATCGTTATTCGGACCTCGGCCGGATAGCGACGGACTCGGGAAACATGTACATGGACTATCTCCCGGGAGGCGTGGATATTCTGGGCACATCGGCCCCGCTCCGGACTCACGGCTTCCTCCTGGGGCTCCGCTATCTCCTGTAGGCGCTTGCAGAGCGACCACGGATCGACAGTCAGGAACGGCGGGGACGAAACCCCGCCTTACCGTCACCACCGCGGCCCCTTACGTTAACGCCCATGCGCGGGAGCGTGGGGAACCGGGACTCAAAAACACCCCCCACAGTATCCGGACCGACTCGGTTTTCAAAACCGAGTCGGCTCCCGGACCCGGACGATCAACAATTGTCATGTTCCTCAACGCGTATGCGCTCCAGCGTGGGAACGATATCATATTCCCTACTGACTCTGACTCCCGCCCCCGCCGGAACGGTCGCCGCCGGTCTGCGGCTTGATGCTCATGAAGAAAGTCCTCTCGCCGCGTTTGACCAGGAGCAGCAGGTTCTGATCGGGTGACACGCCGCTCATGACCTTCATGAAGCTGTCGATGCCGTCCACCCTCTGCCGGTTGACTTCCTGGATCACGTCACCCCGCCGGAGCTGAGAGTCCGCAGCCGGACTTCCCGGCCTGATGTCGGTGACGACGACTCCCGTCTCCCCGTCCTCGATCCCGTACCGCTGAGCCAACTGCGGCGTCAGGTTCTGGACGGTAAGACCCCAGGGGGATTCTTTCCTGCCGGGCTCGACGGCAGCCCGCTCTTCTTTTTCCGGCATGGTCCCGATGGTTACCTGCACGGTCTTTGTCTCTCCGCCCCTGAGGACCGTAAGAGGAACCACCGTATCGGGCTTGATGCCGGCCACGGTGCGCGAGAGGTCATGGGCGTTCTGTACTGCCTTGCCGTCCACCTGGGTTATGATGTCCCCGCGCTGCAGGCCCGCCTTTTCAGCCGGAGTGCCGCTCATGACATCGGCCACCAGGACGCCCTTATCGCTTTGCAGGTTGAAAGATCTGGCGAGGTCGGGGGTGACGTCCTGGATCGCCACGCCGAGCCATCCACGGATGACCTTACCCGTTCTCAACTGCGGCAGGATTTCCTTCGCCACGTTGATGGGAATGGCGAATCCTATCCCCTGCCCCTGCGCCACAATGGCGGTATTGATGCCGATGACCTCGCCGTTCATATTGAACAGCGGGCCGCCGCTGTTCCCCGGATTGATGGCGGCATCGGTCTGAATGAAATCGTCGTACGGTCCTGCCCCGATGACGCGCCCCTTGGCGCTGACGATCCCCACGGTGGCGGTGTGCCCGAGCCCGAACGGATTGCCGATGGCCATAACCCAGTCACCCACCTTCATGCCCTCGGAATTCCCGAGTGGAACCGGCTTCGGGAATTCCGCATCGGTCTTGACCTGGATTAGGGCGACATCCGTCTTGGGGTCGGTGCCGATCACCTTCGCGTCGTACTCCTTTCCCGTTTCGAGCTTTACCTTGATCTCCGTAGCCTTCTGCACGACATGGCTATTGGTGAGGATAAACCCTTCGTTGTCGATGATGAAGCCGGACCCCAGGGAATGCGTCTTCATTTCGCCACGGGGAATATCTCCGAAGAACCGTTTGAAGAATTCGTCTCCGAAGAAGTCCCGGAACGGGGAATCCGGCCCCATGAATTGCTCCATGTTCGCTCCCCCCTCGACGACCTGGGTGGTGGAGATGTTCACTACGGCCCTGTTGATTTGTTCGAATAGGCTCGAAAAGGACGGCGGAGGATCGTTCCCGAACGACGCCGCGGCGTAGGCGGAGCCGGCGCCGGACATTGAAGGAACCAGTGTGAGGATGCAGAGCAGGACAATGAGATGGAGTCTGTTCCCCTGTTTTAAGATAAAGCGCTTCATGCGTGCTCCTTTGTGATTTTAGAGTTACGGTTTGCAGTTGCAGGTTCCGGCTTCCGGCATCAGCATGCGCGACTATGGACGCGGACGCCGCTAATACATGAGTCGGCGCTGATTATCGTTTCGGCCGCGCCACATCCGTTCGCGCCGCTCGATATCTCTCGCGAGAGCGAACGGCGACGGAGTTCGCACCGACCGAAACGTAGCTCATTGCCCATGGACCAATACTCCCCGAGAACCGAAAAACGTAATGAGCGCATCCACGACGCTCCCATCGAAATCTCGAAATCGCCTTCAATAACTATTGACGGAATATCCGGCCGGTCGTGAAGCAATTCCGCTTACGGGAACGCCTTTGGTTCATCTGAAGGTTTCTGCGTCACGTTGTCCTTTGAAATAGTAGTCATGAGGGCATGAATTGCAATGGAGGCCGACCGTGATTATTTCAATCGAGTCCATTGATTCCGTGAGGACCACTTCACTCTTATCCACTCTCCAGCAGAGGGTATATTGCATTTATCGGCCGAATACAACGAAGTTCTATTAACTTCCCGCGGAACATGCTATAAGATTCCATCAGTATCCGCATCAGATATCATGAATGAATACGGTATGAATATGGTTATTCCAAGACTCCGGCGCCGGGAGACGAATCATGACGGATGATCCAGCACCATCCCTGGAACAGTGGAAAGCGCTCTACGAGGCGGCAGCCGAATTCAAGAAGATCAAAGCCTGGGAGTGGATGTACGATTCGGACATCTTCGGCGTCCAGGACCCGGATACCGGCGAAACGGGGTACTGCTCGGTAATGGGTGCGCTGGGGGAGCTATACGCGCTGGCGGTTTATCTCGGCGCAGAGGGATTGAACGGTTATCTGAAGGTCCAGGCGGGAAAAAGCGCCCCGGATGATATGATATACACTCAGAAATGCCTGATGGCGTCCTTCGAGAGCAGAAAAGTCCTGCAAAGCCGGGACATGAAAGTGATAAGGGAACTCGGCCTCAGATTCAGAGGCCGGAGCGCATGGCCCGAATTCAGAAGCTACCTGCCCGGATACCATCCGTGGTACCTCACCGCGCCCGAAGCGGTATTCCTGACCCACGCCCTGCGGCAGACCCGGGAGGTGGCTCTCCTCGTCAAAGCCGGCAAGGACCTGATCTACCGCCCTCGCAAGAAGGGACTTTACCTGGTCAGAGTTCCCAGAAAGGACGGAAAAGGGCTTTCATGGGAAAACGAGCAACAGGCCCCCGCGCCCCTGCCCGCGAAATCGGATGACGACCCGTCGGCCGGCGCGATTGATGAAATTCGACTGCAAAAGATCAAAAAGAAAAACCCCGCCCGCGGCGAACCCGTCGAGATCGATTTCTTCTATTCTCCCACACCGGTCCAGGAGGGAAGAGAGCGGCCCGTCTACCCTTACGTGACCCTTTTCGTAAGCCACCGTTCCGGTCTTGTCCTCGGCACCACCATTTCAACGGGTGCGAACTACCGGTCGGAGTTGCGAAGAGAGTTTGTGGAGCTGATGGAGAGAGTGGGCGCCTTGCCGGAAGAGATACTCGTATCCAAGGAAGAAGTGCGCGATGTGCTCAAGCCCTTCACCGATGCGCTCAAGATAAAAGTCGTACCGGTCGAGAAACTGGAGGTGCTGAACCGGATTCGAGCCTTGATGTTCAGTTTTCTCAACAGATGAGGGCCCCTTGCCGGCCGCGGACATTCGGCGGCCGGCCGGAAGCTCTCTAATGCTTGAACGCCCGCTGACCGGTAAGCACCATCGTAACACCGGCTTCGTTGCAGGCTTCGATCACTTCCCAATCCCGTAGCGAGCCTCCCGGCTGCACGATGGCCGAGATCCCCTGGCGGATTCCCACGTCCACGCCGTCCCGAAACGGGAAGAACGCATCGGAAACCATTGAAGCTCCCTTCAGGCCGCCTTTGGCCTCGTTGGTTTGCGCATCGATTTCCTCCTTCTGCTCCAGGGGACGCTCCCCACGCTCCACGGCCAGTTCCAGTTCCTTGTACGAGATCCGGTAGCGCTCGAAGCACAGGGCGTCGGCATACTTCTGATAGGCTTTGAAAACAGCGATTTCGGCCACTCCCACGCGGTCCTGCTCTCCGGTGCCGATTCCCACGGTGCACTCATCCTTCACGTAAAGCACGGAGTTGGAGCTGACCCCCTGCTCCACGAACCACCCGAAAAGAAGGTCCTCGAGTTCGCTTTCGGTAGGCTTCCTCTCGATCCGGTATACTTTGCCGTCATGAGTCACTTCCGGCAGCGTAAAATCTTTCGCTTCTCTTATCTTGTTGAGAGGCGACTGCTGGACGATCAGCCCTCCGTCGATCAGAGACTTGAAATCCACGAAGCGCATGGAAACATATTCCGCCAGGCGATCTATTGCGGCAACCTGGATAATCCTCAGATTAGCGCTCTTCTTCAGGATGTCCAGCGAACCTTCCTCGAAATCCGGGGCCGCCACCACTTCCAGGTAGTTTTCGGAAACTAGTCGGGCGGTCTCCTTGTCCAGGGGACGATTGAGAACCAGGCAGCCGCCGAAGGCCGCGATCCTGTCCGCACGGTTGGCCCGCCCGTACGCTTCCGCCAGGGTTTTTCCGTACGCCACGCCCGACGGATTGTTGTGCTTGAGGATAGCGGCGGCAGGCTTCTTCATGAGATACTTGATGATATTGAGACCGTTATCCAGGTCCGTCAGATTGATCTTGCCCGGATGCTTGCCTTCCTGCAGCATATCCTCCTCGCGGACGGCGCTCACGAGTCCCTTGCCGGGTTCGATGAAGCGGCAATCGCCGAGCACGAGGTTTTGTCCTCCGACCAGTTCGTAGAGGGCCGCTTCCTGCCCGGGATTTTCCCCGTAACGCAACCCCTTCTCGATAAGTTCTCCGGTCTTGGAATCCGGAAACTTCCACGTCCGCTTTTTGTAGACAAGCTCCTGATCGCCGAAGCTTATGCGAAGGGATTCCGGAAAGTGGTCCTCCATTACCGTGCGGTACATCTTCTTCAAATCGTCGGCCATAATCTCTCCTCCATCTAAGGGAAAACCCGGATACCCATAGTCCAGGATTTCTTTTAGAGCATCAAAAGAATAAAAAGCAATCGAATTCTAATTCTACTACTGTACTTTTGGAGCGGCTTCGTGCTATAAGCCCTTCGCCGCCCGACGGATTATTTCGCTTTCAACGGAGTTGATCGTGCATTAATAGTATTTTACGTTCTAAGACCATTTCGTAGGTGTGGCGCATACACTGCAAAATGGTGGATGCGCTTCTCCAGGGCAACTCGTGCTTGTAACCGGATTTTCCCCATAACGACGATGGTGGTGACTCGAGGAGGACCGACATGCAGGAATGGAAAGCTTCCGCATCCGCGACCCTGATCGGCAGTATGCCGCACGGGAACAGGCAGAAAGTTATAGACTTGATTATCGGAGAGATTTCCGAAATCCCGGTTTGGCCCCAAATTGCCGCATCCAGGGCCGAACAGATGATGGTCCAGTATTCGGAAGGGCTGCCCGGTTACGAAACCTCGGAGGGCCGCAACATTCTTCACACGGACACGCCGGAATTCGAGCGGGAACTCCTTTCCTTCTACGAGGAATACCTGGAGGTCGAGGCGGGCGCGCGGGACATCGATGCGTCGAGATTCAAGATGGGAGAGGAGACGGGGAGGACTTTTCGCGCATTCCTGGAAAGGATGCGGGAAGGAGCTCCGCATTGCCGGGCGGTAAAGGGTCAGATCGTCGGACCGTTCACGCTGCTCACCGGCATGACGGACCAGCGGGAGCGTGCGCTCGTTTACGATGAGCGACTGCGGGACGTGGTGGTCAAACATCTCGCATATAAGGCCATGTGGCAAATTTCTCAGTTGAAATCGCTAGGATTTCCGGTTATTTGTTTTATGGATGAACCAGCCCTTGCAGGGTTCGGCTCTTCGGCCTTCATCAGTATATCGGCGGAACTGGTGCATGGCATCCTCAACGAGGTCGCGGACGCCATCCATGCCGCGGGAGCCATGGCGGGAGTCCATGTCTGCGCCAATACCGATTGGAACCTTACATTCGATTCTGCCATTGATATAATAAATTTTGATGCTTACAATTACTTTGAGATTTTTTCGATGTATAAGGATGCTATCGCCCGGTTCATCGGTCGGGGAGGCGTGATTGCCTGGGGAATCGTTCCCACGGGAGACCCAGCCGCCATACAGCGGGAAACCGCGGAATCTCTGGCGGATCGCTGGGAAGAATACGCCAGGAAAATCACAAGCCCCGAGTTGCCTTTTGAAGTTGTAGTATCTCATTCCCTGTTCACTCCCAGTTGCGGTTGCGGCACTCTCAGCGAAGCGGATGCGGAGCGCGTTGTTGTATTGACGCGCCGGGTTAGCGAGATCGTCAAAAAGTCCGTGTAGGGGCCGTTCGAGAGTAACATCGGGTTAGCCGTCAGTCAATTGGAGCGAAAATTTCAAGAAAATTTGTGAAAATCGTCATTATGGTCTTGACAGGACGAGGATCTTTTTTTAGCTTAAGAGCGTTCCTGTAATCGTCATGATCTTGAGAGTCGAGCGTAACGCTCTTTTGGCAGTAAGCACTATCCCGCTGCGTCAACTCCAGGAAAGATCTTCAGCTACGCAACGGATGATCGGCTGTAGCAGGCATCAGGCGGTCCTCGATTACGATGAGAAGGCGTAATGCATAAGATGACCGCACTTAAATGGGGACGTAGGTTTTTCCTTTCTGATCCCCGTGGTCTCCCCGGTTGAAAACTTCTTTGAATGAATTTGCCGGATGCGGCCTTACAAGGCAATCGCACGGGCGCTAATCATTGCAGACAGACAGGTGCGTCAATATGAGTCCGGTGGCTTTGATGCTCGTTTGTACGGGATCAAAGAGCGGCGATCCGGACGCCTCGGGAGCGCGGTGGTGTATCCGCAGTAATCTCAGGCTTATACCTGACCTGCATGCACAATGTGGAACTGTATAACGAATGTGGAAAGCATGTCCCATGTATATCTCCACTGCCGGAGCGCGGAATGCCGCACGGCAGCGGCGGACCGGGTGTACCGGCGCTTACGGAGTCATACAGCCGGTCGCGAGGCTGATTTTATGAGAGATTTTACCGCCCTATATCCAACCGTCCGGGATAAGTACAGATACGGGTAAGACGGGCGCTATCCCCATAGCGGACCATACCCGATCCTCCGGTCCGCAACCGACACAGTTTATTACCGGTTACTCAGTAATATGAAAAACGCAAATCTACAAAAACAAAACCAACAGGAAAGGAACGCAAATGCAGGTCGAGTATAAGAACATAGATCCCAAGCTGGTTGTGAACGAGGTGAGGAACGGACGAACTCTCGAGTCGGTTCAGAAGCTGTTCGGAATCAGGTTCAAAAGCGAGGTGCAGGACCTCTATCTCCAAGGACTGATGGAACTGGGAGAAATTCCGGAAGTCGATTTCAGCAAACCCGCGCAACCCGCCGTCGTGGTGAAACCCGTTCCGGTAGCCGCGGTCCCGCTTCCGAATCAGCCCAAGCCGGTCGTGCGCCGCAGGGAAAAGCCGGCCTCTCCGGTGACGTCGGTACCTGCGGTGGTCATCAAGACCCCCAACTTCAGAACCATCGGCCAGAGTGGAAGCATCACCCTCAACCGGGCCCTGCTCATCGAACAGCTCGGATTCACGGTGGGAGATTCCTTCGAGATCTATAGAGAAGACGACGGCATTATACTGAAGAAGATCGAAACCCCGCAGTAAGGCGAGCGACCCGTATATGTACAGGTATCCTCAAGTTTTTCGGCCGGTTCGCATCCCGGCTTTTTCAGGAGCATGCCGGGAGCCCCCCGCTACCGGCGGCGCAGGTTGTTGAGAACGTGCAAGAACCTCCATAGGGCCGTGAAATTCGTTCCGATGACCAGAATCAGCAACGTGACCAGCAACGTAATATCCTGAAGCCATCGACTGTCCGGAGTCCACAGCAGCCTGTTCACGAACGGGTTGAGGACCCCGGCTAGGCCGATGAGTATGATCCTTTCCCCTCTCTGGAGCAAACCGACGAGGCAACGCTGCCCCAGTCCCTCGGCTCGCGCTCGCGTATAGCTGACCATCAGAGAACCGAAAAGCATGAGCAGCACCACGACCGACAGAAGTGGGCCGCTATATCCCTCGCGGTAGAAATAGAACCAGATGCCCAGGTAAATGACCAGTTCCGTGTACCGGTCGAGCACGGAATCGAGAAAAGCGCCGAATTGCTTTTCCTGTCCCGTTGTTCGGGCGACGGAACCGTCCAGCGTGTCGAGCAGACCTGTGAGCCAGGTGAGCAGTCCTCCCGCGAATGGACTGAAAGCAAAGGAAATTCCGGCAATAACGCTGGTGATAAGGCCTATGATGGTTATATGGTTCGGCTCCAGCTTGAGCTGAATGAGCTTCGGGACCATATAACGTTGTAGGAAGCGATAATATCCCGTTTCGATGGGTGTTCCCTTCAGCATAAAGACCCCTCAATGATGTACATACGGAGTTCCAATGTAATTGCCGATTTCTGAATCATTCGTCTAACCTTCCAACATTAACCTGTCTTCACGAGTTCCACTACGGCGTCCATCCCGGTCCCGCATGCAGAAACGACAGCAACGACAGATCGTGAAAACGCACCCGAACGGTATCCCCCACTTCCGCCTCGGCCCTGTCGGGTTCCAGGAGGATGTAAGCAAGGCAGGCCGCAAGGTCGGCAAAGGGGGAGTTCTTCCCCGGCTTCGCCGCAACGAAGGACGGAGGCGAGGTCCCCGGGTTCAGCCTGCCGTGGACGGCCCTGTAATAGCCCTTTTTCTTCATTATCCTCTCCCCCGCCAGTGAAGCCTCGATATACGGGACATGATCCGGTTCCAGGCCCTGCCACTTCCACAGGAGCGGGCTGATGAGCTCCTCGAACGCCACCCGCGCCCCCCAGGGATTTCCGGAAAGGGCGAAGAAGACCCGGTCGCCTTTCACCCCCAGCGCGCTGTTCCTGCCCGGCGACAGATTCACGCCCCGAAACCGCGTCTCAACCCCCAGAGCGGACCACGC
>CAYOVG010000104.1:0-18685 GCA_964407285.1 uncultured Syntrophobacteraceae bacterium | reverse complement strand
CGGAATAGGCGGAATAGGATATAACCCAAGAGTTCTGTCCGGTTGGCGTTTCTGTCCGACAAAAACATAGCCGGGCTGTGGGTTTTGCGCTTCAGCGTCATTGCATCTTTCGGCTGAAAGTGCAACTTGGCTTTCTCCCGGCCCCTCTGTTGGCAGGTTCTTTTACATGGCTTTCAGGTGGTGGGCTTTGGAGGAGTGAAGAAGGCATAAAAAAAGGCCTCTTGGGCGAACTCAACAAGAGGCCGACATGAAAGAAAACATAGTGCCACAAAAGATTTTAGCGTACAAGCCCTACAAATATGGATGATATTTACTGTCCGGCTTCATGTCAATCCTATCACACCTATTCCTTTACCTAAACCCTTTTACTGGTTTCAAATACAGTATTATCTTTGGCCCAATATCCGACATTCGGGGTAACCCCAACATTCGCACGACCAGCCGCAAATCACCATGCAAGTACCCGGATTGTTTCATCCTTCTTCTTGAAGTTTCTTCTTTTTCCGCCTCGCTCGAATGAGGGTTGAAACGCTCACGCCCGTCTGTCGGGTAGCTTCCCCATAGGTTTTTCCCTGGTCCAAAAGCAACAGACCTTTCTCCACTTGTGAAGAGGCAACAGGAGGCCGGCCTAGCGATTTGCCCTTCGCCCTGGCGTTGGCCAATCCGGAGCGCACACGCTCTCGGATAAGCTCTCGTTCAAATTCGGCCACGGCCGCCAGAAAGTGGGCTAGCATACGGCCCATCGGTGTGGTCATGTCGATGTGTCCCGGTACGACGAAAGCCACTCCGAGAGCTTCGAGCTCCGCCATGGTGAGGACCAGGTCCTGGACGCTCCGCCCCCATCGATCCAAAGCTTGAACCAAAATCGCGTCGATCTGTCTGCAGCGAGCCATGCGGAGGATGCTCTCCCGCTCGGGACGCTTGCCGGAGCCTCCGGCGACCTCCTGTGCTTCACACACGATCTGCCAGTCGCGAGCCAACGCGTAGGACCGCAGTTCCCGTATCTGCCGCTCCGGCGACTGATCGGCGGTGGACACCCTGGCATAGATGGCGATGCGCATGGTCAAAAACCCCTTCGAAAATGGCGTACTTGGCTCCAGTCTTCATGCGGATTTTGCCACCGAGACTCTCTCTTGTCAAAAACAAGTGTTTTTGGTTATCCCCCGGAAACCCTACAGGCCAAGTATAACAACATCTTGACGTGTCCAGACTGGAGAGACAATGAGACGCAATTGGACCGAAGAAGATTTGGCTGCCGACTGGCATATTTTACCCCACGAGCAAGAACTCATAGGGAGCAAGCGAGGGGCTACCCGTTTGGGATTTGCTCTTCTGCTTAAGTTCTTCCAGTTCGAAGGTCGCTTTCCTTCGGGACCGCATGAGATACCTGCAGAAGTCGTGCATTTTGTAGCTTCTGAGGTCGGAGTGGATCGAAGCGCATGGGGCGAGTATCCCTGGCAAGGGCGCTCCGTGGAGTATCACCGCGCAAGCATCCGCGCCCATCTGGGTTTTCGGGAGGCGACCGTTGCCGATGCCGAGGCGCTGGAAACCTGGTTGGTGGAGGGTCCTCTCAATCAAGAGCACCGAATGGATCGGTTGCGCGAGACCGTTCTGGCTCGCTGCCGGAAGCTTCATATTGAGCCTCCGACCCAGGAGCAAATTCGTCGGTTGCTCCGCTCCGCCATCCAAGCTCATGAAACATGCTTCTGCGAAAACATTTCCAGAAAACTGGATTCTGAAACGCTGGACCGGCTTGATACGCTCCTTAAAGCTGATCTTTCCGACGAAGAGGAAGGGGGATGGACGGTATGGCAGACCCTTAAAGAGGAGCCCGGCAGGGCCGGTTTGGAAAGCGTGAAAGAAGCCGCTTCCAGGCTGCGGTTACTGCGCAATGTCGGGCTTCCGGCGGAGCTGTTCCAGGGGGCTCCGCCGAAGCTCATCGAACGTTATGCCAAAAGGGCCACCGTGGAGGAGCCTTTTGAGCTGCGTCGTCATGCCGGGCCGCTCAAGGCAACCATAATGGCGGCGTTTCTCTGTCGCCGATCCGAAGACTTAACCGACCACCTGACGGACCTTCTGGTGGAAACGGTCCAAAAGATAGGCAAGGGGGCCGAGAAAAAGATCGACAGCAGCCTGGAAAGAGCGCTTCAGAAGAAGGCGTCCGGAAAGATATCGAAACTGTACCAAATTGCGAAGGCGTCGGTCGGCGAGCCGAAAGGAGCGGTAGAGGACGTAATCTTCCCCGTGGTGCCCGAGCCGTGGCTCCGCACTCTCATCGAAGAGGTCGAAACGAGCACCGACTACAAGGGAAAGGTCCGGAGAGCTTTGCATCGCTCCTATCGATCCCATTACCGTCCAATGCTTCCGGAGATCTTGAACAATCTTGAATTCCGGTGCACGAACACTCGGTATCAACCGATCATGGAAGCTTTGAAGATCCTGAAACAGAATCTTCGCCATAAGGGTCCCACCTATCCCAAGGGCGTCCAACCGCCCTGGAAAGGCGTTGTTCCGTCCGACTGGATGTCGCTTGTGGTAGATGGGGAGGGAAAGCGAAGAAAAATTAACCGGACCGCCTACGAAATTTGCGTGTTAAAGGCGCTCCGGGAGCAGCTCCGCTGCAGAGAGATTTGGGTTGTCGGAAGCAGGCGGTACCGGGACCCCGAGGAGGATTTGCCCCAGGACTTCGAGGAGCGCAAGGCGGCTTACTACAAGGACCTTGGAATCCCTCTCGATGCAAAGGCCTTCACCGCTGCGCTCCGCGAGGAATTGACCCGCCATCTGAAAGCTTTGGACGAGGGAATGCCCACCAACTCCAGGGTAAAAATTGTCCGCAAGAAAGGCGAGCACCGGATTTCGATAACTCCCCTGGAGCCTAAGCCGGACCCGGAGAACCTTGCGATTCTCAAGCAGGAGGTGAACCGGCGCTGGTGGGGTACGAGCCTTCTTGATATGCTGAAGGAGACGGACCTGCGGGTGGGCTTCACGCGGCGCCTCCGGAGCGGAACGGAGCGCTCGCACATGGACGAAGCCACTCTCCAGCGAAGGCTTTTGCTCTGTCTGTTCGGCCTGGGCGTCAACACCGGGATCAAAAGCATGGAATCAAGGCCGGCAGACGACTACAAAGACCTTTTGTACGTCCGGAGAAGATTCATTTCCCCGGAAGGACTGCGCCAAGCCATCGCCAAGGTGGTGAACGCCACACTTGCCGCGAGGCTGCCTCGGATCTGGGGCGAGGCTACGACCGCTTGTGCATCGGATTCCAAGCAATTCGGCGCCTGGGACCAGAATCTCCTCACCGAATACCATTTGCGCTACGGCGGTCGCGGCGTCATGGTGTACTGGCACGTCGAAAAAAACGCCACCTGCATTTACTCCCAGCTCAAGCGAGTATCCTCCTCGGAGGCCGCTTACATGATCGAGGGCGTACTGCGCCATTGCACAGACATGGAGGTGAGGAAGCAGTACGTGGATAGCCACGGCCAAACCACGGTTGCCTTCGCCTTCTGTCGTCTGCTGGGTTTCGAGCTTATGCCGCGACTAAAGGACATCAGCCGCCAAAAGCTCCACAAAGCGGAGGCCGATCAAGTCTTTGAGAACTTGGATGAGGTGACGGCGCCCAAGGCGATCAATTGGGAGCTGATCGAAGAGTGGCTCGACGCCATGGTGAAGCACGCGGTGGCGCTGAAGCTTGGCATGGCCGATGCCGAGAGCCTTCTCCGGCGCTTCACGCGTAACAACATCCAACACCCGGTGTACAAGGCCCTTTTTGAGCTGGGCAAAGTCATTAAAACTATCTTCCTCTGCCGCTATCTGTCCTCTGAAGAGATGCGGCGGGAAGTCCACGAAGGCCTCAATGTGGTGGAGAGCTGGAACAGCACGAACGGGTTCATCTTTTATGGGAAGGCCGGCGAGCTCGCCACAAACCGGCGGGAAAACCAGGAGATCAGCCTCCTCTGCCTGCACCTGCTGCAGGCGAGCATGGTCTACATCAACACACTCATGATTCAGGAGGTCCTCGGTGATCCGGAGTGGTTGAAGCGAATGACAATCCGCGATCTGGCCGCCCTAAGCCCTCTACTGACTCTGCACATTAACCCTTACGGCCGATTTGACCTGGACATGGATGCTCGGATTCCCATTGAACAGGCTACTTGAGCCTGGTTGGCGGCTAAGCAAAAATATAGAGGGCACCCTGACCATTGAGGCCGAAATCCGCATAGAGACGTTGGTTATTTTATGATTTGCGGCTGGTCGTGCGAATGTTGGGGTTACCCCAATATGGTTTGCGCCGTATTCCAATGGATCTCAAATGGGTGCAGATCTTTTGAAACGAAGGAACAAGGGAGGTGATCCATATTTTTTATCAGCAATGTCAAAATGATGGACAATCGGTCTCCGGTGAGGCATTGTAGATGGCCAATCTACAGCCCAAGGAGATCGGAAGTGAACCAATCGTGCGATATCGAGAGTGTGAACGAAGCATTTCGGCCGGCCCGCGCCAAATTCGAGACAATGATCCATCAACTCCACGATGATCCTACGGCCCACATGGAACACGATCAGGTGGACGCATTCATCAAGGAACATGGAACGGAGGTGTGCCGACTCCTGCTTCAAGCTCATCTCGACGTACGTGCCAAGGGGGAACAGCGGTTGGAATCGGTTGAGGGGGCGGACGGGACGAGGCGCACCCATTGTCGTGAAAACTGTGAGAGAGACCTCATGACCGAGTTCGGGCAAGTGGTGGTCAAGAGGAAAGGCTATGGCGCCAAGGGCGTTGAGAGTCTGTTCCCCCTGGATGCGGAACTCAACCTTCCCGAAAATAGTTATTCCGCCGAGCTGTGTCGCCTGGCGGCTCGGGAAGTGGTCGACTCCTCCTTTGACGAGGGCGTGGAGAGCATCCAGGGAACAACGGGTGGCAGAATTCCCAAGCGCCGGATCATCGAGCAAACCGCCAACATGGCGCAAGATTTCGATGCTTTCTACAATCTTCCGGGAGTGGAGGAGAAAACATCGGATCTGTTGGTCATCACGGTGGATGGCAAGGGAATCGTGATGCGCCGGGAAGACCTCCGGCCTGCCACACGCAAGGCCGTGGAGAAGCGGAAGGATTCCCATGGAACGCGTCTGGCGCCCGGTGAAAAGCCCAACCGCAAGCGCATGGCCACCGTGGTGGCAGTTTACACTGTTTCGCCTCAAGAGCGCACACCCGAGCAGATCATGGGACCCAAAGAGAATAAACCCACTCCAGTGAAAGCTCAAAACAAGCGGGTATGGGCCAGTATCGAACACAATAGCCGAACCGTGATAGAAGCCGCCTTTGAAGAGGCGCTAAGAAGAGATCCCACGCAGAGCCGTCACCGGGTGATCGTTGTGGATGGAGGCGAACAGCAACTCCTTGATATTATGGATGTAATGCAATCCTACCGTGCAACGATGACTTTCGTCCTGGATTTCATCCATGTCCTGGAATATCTCTGGAAGGCGGCCCATTGCATTCATTCCGTCGGAAGTGATCAGGCCGAGGAGTGGGTAAAAGAGAAGGCTTTACAGGTCTTACGAGGAGACGCCGGGAGTAGTGTGGTTGCAAACTTGCGGTATGGCGCCACCTGCGATCAGTTGAACCGGAATAAGCGAAAGCCGGTTGACAAGTGCGCCGACTACTTGGACAAATATGGTCCCATGCTCGCATATGACTCCTTCCTCTCCGATGGGCTTCCCATCGCTTCGGGAGTGATCGAAGGCGCCTGCCGTCATCTGATCAAGGACAGACTGGATCGTACCGGGGCTCGCCGGCGCATGAAGAGCGCCGAGGCGATAATCCGAATTCGCTCTTTACGCTCCAGTGGCGATTTGGATGCCTACTGGAAATTCCATCGGAAACAAGAGCTTCAACGCAACCACTCTTGTCGCTATGCGGCTGCGGCATGAACTCGGAGCTTTTCACGGGTGTCGTTTCAAAAGATCTGCACCCTATCGAGAATCCGTCCGGCTTTTCTGTGGATAACAAGACGTACTTCGGAAGGGCTTTTGGAGAGCTTTATCTGAGGCCAAAGGATAGCAGATTTAAGAATACTTGTCATGGGGTGAGAACTGTATTAGCTTATGGGGAATTACAGTATTTGGGAAAATGGAAGAAATGCAAATGGTTCTTGGGGGAGCGGTTTCAAACCTTCATCGCAGAACAGGGACCGGGAAGTATCCCGGTACCCTGCTCCCCGAGAGCGCGGCCGTCGAGCCAACTCCTTTCGGGGTCATATCCGCAACAGTCGAAGTATGACCGGCCGGCTCTCTCACCCGATCCGTGCGGACCGGCCAAACCTCAAAGATCATCAATGAAGCTTTTGAAACCGTCTCGGGCTGACTCCGAAATCGCGGCAAAGCTCGTTCCTCGGGAAGCTCGACCGGCTCCATTGAGGATGTATCGAGGAATACTTATGAAATATAAGCTCACCGATCTTATCGATGTGGAGAGAACTCAAAGCCTCCTCCAAAGCTTCTTTGAAGCCGGGGGTATTCCGGCAGCTATCATCGACCTGGAGGGAGTCGTCCTCGTTACCTCTCGGTGGCGCCGAGTCTGTACGGACTTTCACCGGGCAAATGCGGGTTCGCGTCGTGAATGCATTGAGAGCGATACGACCCTTGCCAACGAGCTGCTTCAAGGCAAGCGCTTCTCGATGTATCAATGTCCTCACGGTCTGATCGATGCGGCCTCCCCGATCACTATTGAAGGGGAGCATGTGGCCAACTTCTTCATCGGCCAGTTTTTTGTGCAGGGACCTGACATGGAATTTTTCCGCAGGCAGGCGGCTCACTTTGGATTTGACGAGGCCGCCTATCTGGAGGCACTCTCGGAGGTTCCCATCGTAGCGGAAGAGAGCCTTCCCTCGATTCTCGCCTTTCTCACCTCCTTTGCCGAAATGATGGCGGACCTGGGGCTCAAGCAGCTCCGACAAATGGAAGTCGAAAAGGAGTTGAGGGAGGCGCGCGAAGAACTTGAACTGCGAGTCCGAGAGCGAACCGAAGAGCTTGCCAAAACCGTGGAAAAGCTTGAGCACAGCAACCGTGAGCTTGAAGCCTTTGCGTCGGCCGCTTCCCATGACCTGCAAGAGCCGCTTCGAAAGATCCGGGGATTTGGAGACACGCTCGCAACGGGGTATGCTGCTGTGCTCGACGGGCGGGGGCTGGATTACCTGAGCCGGATGCAGAGCGCGGCAAATCGAATGCAAAAACTGATCGATTCTTTGCTCAACTACTCTCGGGTAACGACCAGGGCCAAACCATTTACTCCGGTAGACCTGGGAAGAGTCGTCCAAGAGGTCTTGAGCGATCTAGAGTTCAATATCCAAAAAAACGGGGGGAAGGTGGATGTGGGGCCGCTTCCCACCATAGAGGCAGATACGACCCAGATGCGCCAAGTCTTCCAGAACCTCATCGGCAATGCCCTTAAATTCCATCGGCCCGGCGAAAGCCCCGTGGTTGAAGTCGGCAGCAGAGCCGGTGAGCCTGGATTCTACGACATTTTGGTGAAGGACAACGGCATCGGCTTTGATGCGAGGCATCTTGAACGAATTTTTCTGCCTTTCGAACGTCTTCACGGCAGAAGCAGTATGTATGAGGGGACCGGAATAGGGCTCGCCATTTGTCGCAAAATCGTCGAGCGTCATGGAGGAACTATTACAGCGGAGAGCACACCGGGTAAGGGGGCCACGTTTATTCTTTCGCTTCCCGAGAAGCAGAAGCTGAACCCATAGGGATGGTTTCCGTGCAGGGAGGGGGAAGCGTATAATACCGATGATCGTTCTTTTGGACGAGGATGATCGGCTGATGGTCAAAAAGGCTTTTGAGGCGGTAGGGCGCCTCTCGAATAGATTGTCGAAAAGTCAAATAACGGTCGAACGAGAGAAGACCGATTGAATACAAATGACAGCAATCGGGACGAGCGCCTATAGCTCCTGGATTCCGCAATGTATCCCTGGTGACTCTCACCTCTCACGAGATCGCTCCTGAAGCATCGATCGTTTTCAGGATTTCCGTCTTGCACTCCTCCTCACAATCAGCCCCCATGAGATCAATCGTGATGCCAAGGCGCCCTTTCTCTCTTGCGGGAAGGCGAAATCTAAACGTGCTCCCTTTCCCGCTTCCCTCGCTCTCGGCCCATATCGTTCCTCCGTGCATCTCCACCAGACTTCGAGACAGCCCTAACCCCAACCCGGTTCCCTGATACCTGCTGCACAAAGCGTTTTCCACCTGCTCGAAGGGGCGGAAGATACGTTCCAGATGCTCCTGGTCGATGCCAATGCCCGAGTCCCTAACGGTGATCTCCACAAACGGCATTTCCCTGGAAGATGCGGCGGTGCAGCCAAGAACGACTTCTCCCCCATCCGGGGTGAACTTCAATGCATTGGAGAGCAGGTTGAAGATGACCTGTTTGAGCCTGCGCTCATCGGCTGCAACTGTCTCCGGAATCCGTCCGATCTCGGCGATGAGTCTGATGCCCCGTTTGAGCGCCGTCTCCTCCATGATCCTCAAGCTTTTCATAAGCAAGGGTTCGAGTTCCACTTCCGAGAGTTCGAGATGGACCTTGCCCGCTTCGATTTTGGAAAGGTCGAGGATTTCGTTGATCAGGGAAAGGAGATGTCGGCCGCTGCTCAGGATGTTTTCCAGAAAATCCTTTTGTCCATCGCTCAGGTCACCCATTTTTTCATCAATCAAGAGTTCACTAAATCCAATAATCGCATTGAGTGGCGTCCGCAATTCATGACTCATATTGGCCAGGAACTCGCTCTTGGTGCGACTGGCCTCCTGGGCCTGAACGGTCATTCTTCTTGCGCGCTCAATGGCGTTCTCCAGCTTGTGATTGCTTTCCACCAGATCCGCTTCCACCAGCTTGCGGTCGGTAATGTCCAGGTTGATTCCCAACATGCGCAGGGGAGCCCCGTCCGGAGCACGCTCCACTCGGCCGATGCTGAGCACCCATCGAGTACCCAATTTCGGATGAACCACCCTGAACTCGGCCCGATACTCGGGCGTGCGGGCCTCGAAGACGTCATAGATCGCCTGGTTGGTGCCGGGAAGGTCATCGGGATGCAGAAAACGTTGCCAATCGTCGTGGATGTTCGTACCCAAAGTCGGCTCCAGTCCGAAGAGGTCGTGATTGTCGGACGACCATGAAATAGAGCCGGTCGCAATGTCCCACGACCATACTCCAGCCCTGGCTGCTTTCAGTGCCAGATGAAGATTTTCCTCGCTTTCCCGGAGGGCTTCCAATGAAGCATTAAAAGCGGCGGCAAGCTCCAAAAGCTCGACCGGGCCGCCGAATAAGGGAAAACCGGCAATCGATCCCGGCGTTTGCATGGATACGAGCTGCTTCCGCATACCCCTTATCGGAGTGGAAATGCTCCTTGAAATGACCAGGGCAGCCAGGAGCGACAGGACCGCTATGGCCAGGAACATGAATGCTTGAGGCAGGATCGACTTTCGAAAGTAGGAATAGACCACCGCTTCCTCCCTGCATGCCGCGGCGACCCAACCGACGGACCGTATGGGAGTGAGTCCCGTCAGTCGCGTGTGACCGGTCACTCGGGAGACCAGGGACGTCACCGACTCCTTCGAGTCCAGGGCGTCCTTTACCGTCGGATGATCCGACAACACGAGGCGTTGGTTCCAGGTAAACTGCGTGACCGGATACCGATGAGCCAGCAGACCATTGCCGTCCAAAATGGTGATCCACTGCTCTCTGGAACTGTCGAAATTGAGCACCTCATTCAGCCGGTCGGGGTCTATGGAGCATACGACGATGCCCAGCAACTCGCCCTTCTCATTTCTGATACCGCGACTGATGGCGAAGAAGGGCCTCCCTGCAATTTTCCCCAGGAAGAGGTTGCTTACAGTCCAGACTCTTCCCGAAACGATATCCTGGTAATACGAGCGATCGGTTTCGTCGATGCCGACCATGTTGTGTGGGCTGGATGCGACGACTAACCCATGGGGATTGATCCAGTAAGCATATCTGACCGAGGGATTGTCGGCACGGAATTCATCGAGAACCCGAGTTCGCTCCTGGTCGGTTGCGGAGTGGACTACCAGCGCCTGTCCAGCCATCAATTCGCTGTGGACAACGTCCATCACGAATGCTTCGAAGGTTTTCGCAACCGAACGAGCAATTTCGAGATTCGCCTGGTATTCCTGGCTGCGGTAGTTCTCAAATCTGTCGTTGAGAACCCAGACCTGCACGATGAGCATAGGGACCAGAAGCGTAAGAATGAGAAGAACAAGCCTGCCTTGGATGCCCTGCACCAAGCTGCTCCCCTTAACCATGCTGTCACTCGACACAACCATACCGTGCTCCCAATTCCATACATATCAGGCTATCTTATGGAAATCCCTAAAACCGTATCGGACAAAGCCCTCTACACAGGAAACCGCTGTTGATCCCTGTCAACTTCACGCGCTTTATATATGACCTAAAAATGGGAATGGTATACCGTCTTAACGGTATTTCGAGGTGGTAAGAACCCTACCCTCGGAGGCCATCCGTCCGACGGTTCGAAATCTGAAGGCTCTTGCCGATAGGTGAACCCTGGCTCTTCTCAAGAAATGATCCGGAGATGTTTGCCTTTCCCTCAGAGGAGTTTCTCAAGCTCCTGCACGGGCAGGGGGCGGGACAGGTAAAATCCCTGGACCGTGTCGCAGCCGAAGAACCGCAGCAGTTGCATTTGCTGCTCCGTTTCCACCCCTTCGGCGATCGCTTTCAAGTTCAGCGCCCTTGCCATTGTCACTATTGCCGAGACGATCTTTTCCGCATCGGTGTCCTGCCCCAACTCACGTATGAACGATATGTCGATCTTGAGATTGTCCACCGGCAATTTTCTCAGGTAACTGAGAGACGAGTAGCCCGTGCCGAAGTCATCGATCGATACCGAAAGACCTGCAGCGCGCAACTCCCTGAGCGTCGAACCGGTATACTCTAAATCTTCCATAAACGCGCTTTCCGTTATCTCCGCGATGAGCAGAGTCGGCGATACGCCGCACTCTTCCAGAATCTTTTTGATGGTCGCGGCAAGGTTTTTCTGGCGAAACTGGATGAGCGAGAGATTCACCGATATCGGCACGACGGAATAGCCCCTGTCCAGCCACTCTCGGATTTGACGTATGGCTGTGCGAAACACCCATTCACCGACCTCGACGATCATCCCCGTTTCTTCGAGCACGGGGATGAACTTTCCGGGAGGGATCAAGCCCTCCTCTCTGGTTTGCCATCTGATGAGGGCTTCCATCCCCACCATCTTTCTGGTATGGACATCCCAGTAGGGCTGGTAGTGCAAAATGAATTCATTATGGAGCAGCCCGCTTTTCAGTCTTCGTTCCATCACCACGAATTCGGATGCCGCTGTGTTCATGGCCGCTGTAAAAAAGAGATAGGTATTCCCTCCACCCTGCTTGGCCCTTTGACAGGCCATGTCGGAGTTCCGCAGCAACGCCTCGGCATCCGTTGTATCGTCGGGATAGATTGAAACGCCGACGCTGAAAGTCAAAACGGTATGCTCACCACCGGTCGTTATGGGCATTGAAAGCACCTCCGTCAGTTCCTGAAGGAGAAAGATCACGTCCTCCGGTCTTGCCATGTCGTTGAAGAGGATGGCGTACTCGTCGTTTCCCAGCCGGGCTACCGTGTCTCCTTCGCGCACGTATTCGGAAAGTCTTCTACCGGTCTCTTTCAATAGCATATCGCCGATGCCGGAGCCCAGAACGTCGTTGATCAGGTGAAACCTATCGATGTCTAGGAACAGAACGCCTACGGACTGTCCGTGGTGCTCCCCCCTGGCAATGGCCTGCTTCACGCGGTCCGTAAAAAGGGACCTGTTCGGGAGTCCGGTAAGTTCGTCGTAATAGGCCAGGTAATTGATCCGTTGTTCCAACTGCTTGTGTTCGGTAATATCTTTGGATGTGGCCACAAAGTGGGTGATCTCGCCGTTGTAGTCCGACAGGGGGGTGACGGTGTGAAAGATTTCGAACAGTTCGCCGTCTTTCCTCCTGTTGGTGAGAATGCCGACAAAGGTTGTCCCCGAGAGAAGCGTCTCCCACATCTGCCTGTAGAAGGCCTCATCGTACCTTCCGGACTTGAAAATCCTCGGAGTCTTGCCCAGCACTTCTTCTTTTTTGTAGCCGGTTATGTGCCCCACGGCGTTATTTACATACTCGATCCGTCCTGCCTTGTCCGTGATGAGAATCCAATCGGACGACTTCTCGACAGCCGTGGCGAGCTGTTTCATCTTTTGCTGGGATCGCAGCGTATTGATCCCGAATGTGAGGTCGTTGGCCATTTGCTGGAGCAACTCAAATTCCCGGCCCCTGAATGCGCCGGATTCCTGAGCATAGATGTTGAGCGCCCCGAAAACCGACGCCTCTATCCTGAGCGGAAAGACAACCGATGAAGCATACCCTCTTTTGAGCGCATCTTCACGCCATGGCGCAAAATGGGGATTTTCCAGGATGTCGTTGCAAACATAAGGGGTTCCGGTTCGGATGGTCACCCCGGTTGGCCCCCGGCCCCTCTCCACGTCCGCCCAGACTATCCCGAGGGATTCCACGTAGTTTTCATCGCACCCAAACTTAGCTATGGGCAAGACCGTTTTAGCTTCATCGTGCTCGGCATAGCCGACCCACGCCATCCTGTATCCCCCAACCTCCACGATAATGCGGCAGATCTCCCGCAGCAGTTCTACCTCGTCTTTGAGGTGAATGACGGCGTGATTGCACTCACTCAGTGCCTGGATAACCTTCTCGGCCTTGAGCAGTTGTTCTTTCTTCTGCTTACGTTCCAGCACATACCGGATAGAACGCTCCAGGGTGGTTGTGTTCAGTTGGTCCTTGGTGAGATAATCGTCCGCTCCCGCTTGCATGATCTCGAGATCCAGTTCATAGTCCCCCTGGCCCGTGAGGAAGATGAATGGAATATCGGACTTGGGTCTAATCGCCTTCAGCACATCCAACCCGTTATGGTTGCCGAGCCGATAATCAAGAAGGCACACATCATAGGAATCATCGGATAGAGCTTCCAAAGCGAGATTGAAATCCATTACCCAGTGAAGGTCAAAGTCTCTGGTGGATATGCCTGAGAGGACATCCCGAAGGAGGATGAAATCGTCTTCATCATCTTCTACGAGAAGAATGCTGGTGGTAAGGTTTTGTTTCCGCATAGGTAAATCCTCATGCGAGTGCAACTCATGCAGTTCGACTAAGAGTTGCCCTTCGATTTTGGCTTCGTCCTGCGTATCTGACTCTTCAGAGCAGAAGAGATCCATCCCGGCAGCTTTCGGCTGTCAGGAATTTTGAGCGCACACTGTCATGGAATTCGGTTTTCATCTCGATCAGTACGATAGCACGAGCGGGTTTACAACGGTAGGAATATTTGAGTTATCCGGTCAATATCCGAAGTATGCTTCCATCAGCATGTGGTTAATCAGTAGGACCTCTTTGCCGGTCATTATTCCACTCCTCACAAACATGAACGGAGCGGAAATCCCAGTTTGGATTCGGTAGCGGGCGAGCACTCTGAACCGGATTCTCCCTGCGCAACCGGAGTCAATTATAGTTTTTTGACAACCCTGAGATGTCTCTGTGATTGAAAGATTGTTGTTTCTCCCCATTTTTGCTAATACTCACAGGGAATTCAGCCCACCTTACGGCCGGGCTATTCTGTATCGCATCAGGAGGGCGTCACAAGGTAATCCTATCTTCTGTTGAACGAGTGTGAAAGGTGAAGTGCGGTATGGTGGACCGAGAGAAAACCAGGGAACAGCTCCTCGAAGAAGTGGGGGCTTTGCGCAGGAAGCTTTCAGAACTGGAGGCCAAGCCAAGTTTCGACCTTTGCTCGGGGGACCGATACCGGCAGGTTCTTGGCAACATGACCGAAGGTTTTGCCATGTGTGAGCCTGTCTTGGATGCGAGCGGATATCTCGGGCGGTTCGTCTCGGTTTCCGGAGATGTCACAGGAAACAATCCAGTGGCGGAGGCGTTGCGGCAAAGCGAACAGCGCCTCGCTCTGGCGCTCAAAGCCGGAGGCTCGGGCACCTTCGATTGGGACGCAAAAACAGACGTGAACCTCTGGTCTCATGAGCTGCTGGCTCTCTATGGGCTGGAGCCCGGTGAGTTTGGGGGCCGCTACGAGGATTGGGTAGAGTGCCTGGTGCCCGAAGACCGGGAGGCGGGTGCTGCTGCCGTAAAGAAGTCGTTGGAGACAGGCGAGTTCGAGATAGAGTTTCGCATCCGACGCCAAGATACCGGAGAGGTCCGCTGGATGTACGGTTGCGCTCAGGTTTTCTTTGATTCTTCCGGTCAACCCACGCGAATGATCGGGATCAATGTGGACATAACCAGGCGAAAGCAAGCCGAGGAGGCGTTGCGCGAAAGTGAGGAGCAACTACACCTGATCATCGACTCCCTGCCTGTCCTTGTCTCCTTCATCGATTCCGATCACCGGCACCGCTTCAGCAACAAGACTTACAATGAATGGTTTGGAGAGGACGATATCTCGGGCAAACACATGCGGGAGGTTTTCGGGGAGGACACCTACCGGGCGCTTCTGCCGCGCATAGAGACAGCCCTCTCTGGCCGCACAGTCACCTTCGAGCAGGAATTGCCCTACAGGGATGGAGGAATCCGCTATGTGAACAAGTCCTACATCCCCCATCGAGACAGGGAAGGGCACACCAAAGGCTTCGTTGTGCTCGTCCAAGATATGACCGAACACAAACAGGCCCTGAGAGAAATCGAAAGCACGGCCAGGTTCCCAGGCGAAAACCCGAACCCCGTGCTGCGGACAAGCGCGGAAGGTGTGCTCCTGTATGCCAATGCGAGCAGTTCGCACATGCTCGAAAGCCTTCGCTGGACAGTAGGCGGGCGGCTTCCCGGGAACTGGCGGCGGCTCATGGCCGAGGCCATGGAGTTGGGCACACCCATGGACATCGAAGTCGAGTGCGGTCCCACGGTCTACCTCCTGACGCTCACCCCGGTCTCAAGCTCCGGTTACATCAATCTCTACGGCAAGGACATCACCGAGCGGAAGTCGCTGGAGAGAATGCTCCGGGAGAGCGAGCTGCGCGCCGTCGCCGCTTTCGAGCTTTCTGCCGTCGGTCAGGCCGAAGTGGACAGCACAACCGGGCGGTTCATTCGAGTCAATCAAAAACTCTGCGAAATCACGGGCTATTCCAGGGACGAACTGCTGGCGATGACCTTCAGCGAGGTCTCCCACCCGGACGACAGGGATGCGGACCGTATTGCCTACCGGAAGGCACTGAGCGGGGAGGCTCCGGAGTACGTGAGTCAGAAGCGCTATCTGAGAAAGGACGGCTCCATCCGGTGGGTGGAGGTGCATGCCGCAATCCTGCGCGATGGAGATGGAAGCCCGCTGCGCTCCATTGGGGTCATCCAAGACATCACCGAGCGCAAACTGGCCGAGGAGAGGCTGCGGAAGGAAAACCGGGAAGCGGCTCTTGCCAACAGGATTCTTGAGGTGTTTGTCAAGGAGGGAGGAGACGATCTCTACGATAAGACGCTGGACATCGTGCTCGAGGCAATGGAGAGCAGACACGGGGTATTCGGCTACATAGACGAGCAGGATGACCTGATTTGCCCGACTATG
Organism: uncultured Syntrophobacteraceae bacterium; assembly: GCA_964407285.1. Classification (GTDB taxonomy): domain Bacteria; phylum Desulfobacterota; class Syntrophobacteria; order Syntrophobacterales; family Syntrophobacteraceae; genus CAYOVG01. Next base: position 3,036 of record CAYOVG010000104.1, on the reverse strand, counting down.
TCAAAGCTCCTTGATCAGTGCGAAATAGAGGGCAAGTGCATCTGCTATACGTCCGACAAATGGAAGGGGCTCTGGAGTCGGGCGATGCTGGATCAGACGACACTGTACACCAACAGGGAGGCCAAGATCCCGCTCGGTCATGTGCCGATTTGCAACAATATTGCAGTGCCGATCGTGTTTCAGGGCAAAGCGATAGGGCTTTTCAACCTGGCAAACAAGGAGACGGGCTATACCGAAGGGGACCGGGAATTCATCGATGCCGTTGCCGCCAGAATAGCACCCGTACTCTATGCCAGAATTCAAGTCGAGATGCGGGAAAAGGAGCGCAGGCGGTCTATGGATGCGTTGCGTGAGAGCGAGGAGCGGCTCCTCGCCTTGGTTCAGGCAAGCTCGGATGTGGTCTATCGCATGAGCCCGGACTGGAGCGAGATGCGCCAGCTCATTGGTCGGAATTTTATTCCCGACGTCGAAGATCCAAGCAGCACTTGGCTACAGAGATATATTCACCCGGAAGATCAGCCCCAGGTGACGACAGTCATCAACGAAGCCATCTGGAACAAGACCGTCTTTGAGCTGGAGCACCGGGTCCTGCGCGTGGATGGCTCCTTGGGCTGGACGTTCTCACGGGCAATCCCCCTATTGGACGAGAATGGGGAGATCACCGAGTGGTTCGGGGCAGCAAGCGATGTCACCGCGCGCAAGCAGGCGGAGGAGGCCCTGCGTGTGAAAGAAGCGGAGCTCCAGCTTGTCGCCGACGCGACGCCTATCGTGCTTGCGCGCCTGAGCCGCGACCTTCGCTACGTCTTCGTGAACCGGGCTTGCGCCCAGATGTTCGGCCGCCCGGCGGAAGAAATCATCGGCAAGCCTATCCCCGAGATCATAGGGCGCGAAGCGTTCGAGACAATTCGCCCCTACGTCGAGAGCGTCCTGCGGGGCGAGAAGGTCGAATACGAGATTGAAATCCCTTACAAGGGAATCGGCACTCGATTCGAGTTCGTGACGTATGTACCCGAGAGAGACGGAAAGGGTGAGGTTACCGGCTGGATCGCCTCGGTCTTCGACATTACCGAGCGCAGGCAGGCCGAGGAGAAAATCAAGAATCAGAAGGCAATCCTGGAGACGATCAATCTGATCTTCCAAAAGGCCCTCACTTGTGAGACGGACGAGCAACTTGGCGATGCGTGTTTAACGGTGGTAGAGGATCTGACTGAGAGCAAATTCAGCTTCATCGGCGAAATCGGCTCTGACGGCCTGCTCCACGACCTTGCAATCAGCAATCCCGGCTGGGAGCTCTGCAAGATGTACGACAAGAGCGGGCATCGAAGACCTCCGGGGGATTTCAAGCCCCCCGGACTCTATGGCCGTGTCTTGCTGGACGGCAAGAGCCTTCTCACAAACGACCCCTATTCCCATCCCCACAGCATCGGTACACCAGCCGGCCATCCGCGACTGACAACCTTTCTTGGAGTTCCTCTCAAGAGGGAGGGGAAAACCATCGGGATTGTTGCTCTTGGAAACCGGGAAGGCGGATACACTCAAGAACACCAGCATATGGTAGAGGCGATTGCTCCGGCGATAGTGCAGGCTCTGCTGCGAAAAAGAGCCGAGGAGGCACTGCGCAAAGCGCATTACGAGCTGGAATTGCGTGTGGAGGAACGTACTGCCGAACTGGAGATGGTGAATCAGAAACTGACTGTGGAGGTAGAGGAGCGCAAAAAGGCACTTGAAACAGTCAAGGCGGAGAGGCAGCGATTCTATGATGTTCTGGAGACACTGCCCGTCTATATTTGCCTCTTAAAACCCGACTATCACGTCAGCTTCGTGAACCGTGTTTTTCGAGAGCACTTTGGCGAGTCGGAGGAGGGGCTTCGCTGTTTTGAATTCCTGTTCGGACGCAACGAGCCTTGTGAGGTTTGCGAAACCTATAAGGTTCTTGAAGACATGGCTCCCCGTCAGTGGGAATGGACCGGCCCCAACCACCACCTTTACAGTGTGTTTGATTTCCCGTTCACCGAAACGGATGGTTCCACCCTCATCCTGGAAATGGGCATCGACATCACAGAACGCAAGAAAGCCGAGACTGAGCTCAGAGCATATGCTCGGCGCCTGGAGATGGTCAACCAGGAGTTGCAGGAGTTTGCCTTCATTGCCTCGCATGACCTCCAGGAACCATTGAGAAAGATACAGACTTTTGGCAGTATGCTCAGAGCCCGGTGTGAAGGGCAGCTCAGCGAACAAGGCAAGGACTATCTGATAAGAATGGAAAATTCCGCCACACGCATGAGACAGTTGATCCAGGACCTTCTGCAGTTCTCCCGTGTCGCTACAAGGCCCGAACCCTACAAGCCGGTTGATTTGAAGGAAACCCTTGATGAAGTGATTAGCGTCTTTGAGCACCAAATTGCCCAGGAGAGGGCGAGTATCGAAATATCAGACCTTCCGATCATCGATGCCGATAGAACCCGGATGAGTCAGCTTTTTCAGAACCTGGTCGGTAACGCCTTGAAATACAGAAAGGAAAACGAACCTCTCTCGATCAGGATCTATACCGACAGTCAGGATAGGAGGTTCGTCAAAATACTTGTTGAGGACAATGGGATCGGCTTTGAAGAGCAGTTTGTCGGCAAGATTTTTACTCCCTTCCAGCGGCTCCACACAAAAGGCACATACGAAGGCACCGGCATGGGACTCGCCATTTGCCGAAAAATAGTCGAGCAGCACGGAGGAAGCATTGCAGCCAGGAGCGTGCCGGGAAAAGGGTCCACCTTCATTATTGATCTGCCGATCAGGCAGATAGAGCAGAGAGGGTAGTCTGGAATGGATTCTCAAAAGACGGTAATTATGGCGGACGATGATGAGGATGACTGCTTTATGGCCACCGAAGCGTTTAGGGATGCTGGAGCCAATGCTGCTTTCACTTGTGTGACTGACGGGATTGAGTTGCTTGATCATCTTTCAAACGGCCCGCATTCCGAAGGACAGAGGGAGCGCAACATCCGCATGGCCCCTATGCGCTCACCGACACGGCAGGGCCAA
>CAYOVG010000103.1:0-18879 GCA_964407285.1 uncultured Syntrophobacteraceae bacterium | reverse complement strand
GGGTTGCGGGTTGCGGAAAATCGCACGGGCCGGGGTTTCGTGTCAAGTAAAATCTTCGGTGATGGCCGGAGAAAGTATCCGGGATTTCGCGTCAAGCTCTATTTCATCTGAACGGCTCATCAGCCCACTTTTTCAGGCAATCAGGTCAATTTCGAGCGGTACGGAAATTGCATAAATCTGCGATGGGTGGTGACCCGCAACCAAGGCAATCCACAACAAATAACCTGCCGGGGAATTGAAATCAGGAGCCGGAAGGGACCGGGAATCCGGCAGGTTAATTCTTTGGAGTTGCCCAACGCCACGTGTACTGTGTCCTCCGCACAGGCGTGGAAAACATCATGTTGCCCGGTGTATTGCGAACACCCAACGCGAAGCCGGCAACCCGAAGCCCGTGGCACTCGACACGAAACCTGTAACGGATGCATTGCGAACGCGCAACTCGCAACCCGAAGGCCGGTATATTGCGAAGTCGCAACCCGTAACCCGCAACGCGAAGCTCGAAGCTCTGGAGTCAGAACATGCCGATTTTCATCTGGAAGGGGACCGATCGCAAAGGGACCAGGCAGGACGGTGAAATTGACGCCGACAACCTCGTGGTGGCGAAACAACTGTTGGTCCGTAAGGGCATTACCATTAAGGTCCTGAAGGAGAAGCCCAAGGATCTCCTCGAAAGCATCTCTTTTCTTCAGGGAGGAGGCGTCAAGGATAAGGACATGGTCATCTTTATCCGCCAACTGGCGACCATGATCGACGCCGGCGTTCCCCTCATTCAGTGCCTCGAAATCCTGGAAGACCAGCAAAAAGAGAAGGTTTTCAAGCGCGTCATCGGCCGTATCCAAAGAGACGTGGAGGAGGGCTCCACCTTCTCCGACGCTCTCAGGAGACACCCCAAGATTTTCGACTCCCTGTTCGTCTCGCTCATCTCCGCTGGCGAGGCGGGCGGCATCCTGGACGTCATCCTCAACCGCCTCGCCACCTACATCGAAAAGACCGCCAAGCTGAAAAAGGAACTCAAAGGCGCCATGACCTATCCGGCGATAGTCATCAGTATTGCGATACTGGTGGTCGGAGTGATCCTGATCTTCGTCATTCCGGTTTTCTCGCAGATGTTTTCGAGTGTCGGAAAGACCCTTCCCGCGCCTACGCTTTTCGTCATGGCGCTCAGCAATTTCGTCCAAAGCTACATTCACTGGATGATCCTCGGCATAATCGCTTTCTTCGTAGCGTTCAAACGCCTCCGCGCCACGAGAAAGGGGCTGGAAATCACGGACAGGCTGTTTTTGCGACTCCCCGTCTTTGGGATACTGCTGAAAAAAGTCGCCGTCGCCCGGTTCACCCGGACCCTCGGAACCTTGCTTTCCAGCGGCATCCCCATCCTGGAAGGCCTGGATATCGTCGCGACCGCCGTCGGTAACACGCTCATCGAAAAGGGCATCATGACGGCTCGAGGGGCCATCGCCGAAGGCCGCACCGTTGCCGAACCGCTTTCCGAAACGGGAATTTTCCCTTCCATGGTGACGCAGATGATTTCCGTCGGGGAGTCCACCGGCGCTCTCGACGCCATGCTGACCAAGATCGCCGACTTCTACGACGAGGAAGTCGATGCCGCCATAGCCAACATGAAAGCCCTGATCGAACCCATGCTGATCCTGTTCCTGGGGACCACCATCGGTGGTCTCATGGTCGCCATGTACATGCCGATCTTCCAGATGGGCGAAACGGTCAAGTAGCCGTATGGATACTTCCCCGACGCGGGCAACCGGAGTTCGGTCCCTGGAAATGTTCATGGAGGGCCTTCCACTAAGAAGGAACCTCCAGGCGCTTTTGCTGTTCAGGCTGCTTCTGGCGATATTTTTCCTGGTTCTCACTCTGCTCTTTCAGGGCAGGGGGGAGACCGATATCCTGGCGGCGCATTTGCAACCGCTCTACTTCTTTTGCTGCGCGCTTTTCATCTTCACCATCATTGCCGGGTTGAGCCTGAAGCACGCCCGAAATCTCAAACGGTTCGCATACATACAGCTCCTGTTCGATACCGGGGCGGTGACGTTTCTCATCTTCATTTCAGGGGGAGTGGACAGTTATTTTTCCTTTCTCTACCTGCCGGTAATCATCAGTTCCTCCATGATGCTGCTGCGAAACGGGGGCTGGTGGATCGCGTCCGCGTGCGCGCTCTCGTACGGGGTGCTGCTGGATTTGCAGTACTTCGGAGTAATCTCTCCCCTGCTGCTCGTCCCCGACAGGATTATCGTGCTGAAGACCCTCAAGGGCAGCTCGTTTTTCTTCCACGGCCTTTTGATGAACATAGCCGTCTTCTACCTGGTGGCCTATTTGAGCGGCCACCTGGCCGAGGGGTTTTACAGATCCAGCCTGGCCCTCAGGAAGCAGAAAAAGGACCTCGATCATCTCGAAGTCCTGCACCAGAACATCGTCCAAAGCATAAGCAGCGGTCTGCTCACCATCGATACGGGGCTTCGCGTGCTCTTTTTCAACCGGGCGGTCGAGGAGATCCTGGGACTTTCCGCCGACCGGATCAAGGGCCGCAATCTCGAGGAAATACTGCCGGATTTGGATCTCGGGAATGGATTCGAGGAGACTCCGGACGGCTTACGGCAGAAGTATCTCAACCGCATGGAGTTCTTCTACCGCCACCCTTCGGGTGAAACCTTGACTCTGGGGTATTCCGTCTCCAGTCTGGATGACGGGGAAGGGCGCTCGTTCGGGTGGATCGTAATCTTCCAGGACCTGACAAGGCTCAAGGAAATGGAAAGGCACATGCGGCGGATGGAGCAACTCGCTTTTGCGGGCAAGATCGCGGCCGAGATCGCTCACGAGATCAAAAATCCCCTGGCGGCGATCAGCGGCTCGATACAGATGCTTCAGGGAGATCTTTCCGGGAATTCCTTCCATTGCAGGCTCCTGGATATCGTCTGCCGGGAGATCCATCGCATCAATGGGCTCGTGGGTGATTTTCTGTGGCTTTCCAAGGGGCTGCAAAAGCCGGAGAACCCGGAGCCGGTGGCCGTCTGCGGCGTCATACAGGACATACTCGTTCTTCTGAAGGCCCAGGGGGTGATCGGTTCGTCGCACAGCGTGCAGACCCTTTTCCTGGTCGAACCGGTTCTGATGATGGACCCGCACCGGTTTCGGCAGGTTCTGTGGAATGTCATCGAAAACGCGCTGGAAGCGATGCCGGGGCAGGGGAGCCTGAGCATACGCGTCTGTTGTTCCTCCGGGGAAGGGCATGATTGCGACGGGCCGGAAGTCCGCATCGATGTGGAGGACACCGGGGAGGGCATCGATCCGGATGTCCGGGCGAGGATCTTCGAACCCTTCGTCACGACGAAGGAAAAGGGGATGGGGCTCGGGCTGAGCATCGTTTACGAACTGGTGAAAAACGCCGGGGGACGGATCAGTCTCGACCGGGGGCGGACGGGCGGGACGCTCTTTTCGATTTTCTTTCCATTTTCTTCTTCCAATCCACTTGCCAAGACAAAATGAAGTGATTATACTAGCACTCGATTGAGATGAGTGCTAACAACGAAGTCACTTTTGCCTGAGGTCTATCTGGTTGGAAAAAACAATGCCGTAAATGAAAGGAGCTTAACGATGAATCTTAAGCCGCTCAATGATCGTGTCGTGGTCAGGCGCCTTGAAGAAGAGCAGAAAACCGCCGGTGGCATTATCATTCCCGATACGGCCAAGGAAAAACCCATCCAGGGCGAGGTGCTCGCGGTGGGAAGCGGAAGAGTTCAGGACGATGGAAGCAGGAAACCTCTGGATGTGAGCGCCGGAGATCGTGTTTTGTTCGGCAAGTATGCGGGAACGGAAGTTAAGGTGGAAGGCGAAGAGCTTCTGATCATGAGAGAGGACGACATCCTCGCCATCATTGAAAAATAGCGGTCCCATCTCACCCTAAACGCGAAATCTGAAGTAGAGAACAAGGAGGAATGCCTGATGGCGAAGCAACTCATTTATAATGTAAAAGCGCGTGAAGCCCTGCTGACCGGCATCAATACCCTGGCTGATGCGGTTAAGGTAACCCTCGGGCCCAAGGGCCGCAACGTGGTCATCGAGAAGAGCTTCGGCGGGCCGAACGTGACGAAGGACGGCGTGACGGTCGCCAAGGAAATCGAACTGGAAGGCAAGTTCGAAAACATGGGCGCCCAGATGGTGCGTGAAGTGGCGAGCAAGACCAGCGACGTCGCCGGCGACGGCACCACCACCGCAACCATTCTCGCCCAGTCCATTTTCTATGAAGGTTCCAAGCTCGTCGCCGCCGGGGCCAATCCGATGGCTCTCAAGCGCGGTATCGAAAAAGCGGTACAGACCGTAATCGAGGACCTTCGCAAGATCAGCAAGCCCACCAAGGACCAGAAAGAAATCGCGCAGGTCGGCACCATCTCCGCCAACAACGATCCCACCATCGGCAACATCATTGCCGAAGCGATGGAGAAGGTCGGAAAAGAAGGCGTTATCACGGTCGAGGAAGCCAAGGGCATGGAGACCACGCTGGAAGTGGTCGAGGGCATGCAGTTCGACCGCGGGTACATCTCCCCGTACTTCGTGACCGATCCCGAGAAGATGGAAGTCCTCCTGAACGATCCCCTCATCCTGATCAACGAGAAGAAGATCAGCAGCATGAAGGATCTTCTGCCGATCCTGGAGCAGATCGCGAAGATGGGCCGTCCGCTCCTGATTATCGCCGAGGACATCGAGGGCGAAGCCCTCGCGACCCTGGTGGTCAACCGGCTGCGCGGCACCCTGCAGGTGAGCGCCGTCAAGGCGCCCGGTTTCGGCGATCGCCGCAAGGCCATGCTCGAGGACATCGCGATCCTCACCGGCGGCCAGGTGATCAGCGAGGAGAAGGGCATCCGGCTGGAAAACACGGGCCTGGCCGACCTCGGCAGGGCCAAGACGGTCCGTATCGACAAGGACAACACCACGATCGTTGACGGCGCCGGCGACCGCAAGGCGCTCGAAGGCCGCGTACGCCAGATTCGCGCGCAGATCGAGGAAACCACGAGCGACTACGACCGCGAAAAACTCCAGGAACGGCTGGCGAAGTTGGTCGGCGGCGTGGCGGTCATCAGTGTCGGCGCGGCGACCGAGACCGAAATGAAGGAAAAGAAGGCCCGCGTCGAGGACGCCTTGAACGCCACGCGCGCGGCGGTCGAGGAAGGTATCGTTCCGGGCGGCGGCGTTGCCTACCTGCGCTGCATCTCCGCTCTGGAATCCCTCAAGCTCGAAGGCGAAGAGCAACTCGGCGTCAACATCGTGAAGCGCTCGCTCGAGGAGCCCGCCCGCCAGATCGCGAACAACGCCGGTGAAGAAGGCTCCGTGGTCGTGCAGAAGGTCAAGGCCGGCGAAGGTTCCTTCGGTTACAACGCCGACAGCGGCATCTACAGCGACCTGATCGGTGACGGCGTCATCGATCCGACGAAGGTTACGCGCACGGCGCTTCAGAACGCGGCCAGCGTGTCGGCCCTGATGCTCACGACCGAGTGCATGGTTGCGGACCTGCCCAAGGATAAGGAAAAGATGGGCGGCGGCGGCATGGGCATGCCCAGCGGAGCCGACATGTACTAGAACAATCGCCGGAATAGCGCCGCGCCCACGAGCTTAGGCCCGCCGGGCGTGAGCCCTTGCGTTGACGCAGAGGCAGGTGATGTGAAAATCACTCCCGCGCGCGCTTCCGGATGTTGTTTATATATGGAAAACCTCCTGTTCCCATGAAATGGGAACAGGAGGTTTTTTTTGGGCATGGTTCAGAAGCCGCGTGTTCGGGGTAACATCCGAAAAGACTCATCGTCATTCCCGCGTATGCGGAAATCCAGGCTCCTCGAGGCTTTCCGGATCCCAGCCCGCGCGGGGGCGACCCGAAAGTGTTACCCTGTCTTGAACCATGCCTTTTTTTGAGATCGGGCGGCTTGCACAGATGTACTTTCATATATGCGGAGGTTGGCATGGTTGCGTAAGATCCGAGAGAAAATGGACAAGTCCTGCAATAATAATTCCTTGTTATTAAGCATTTTTCCATAAATGTTCTGAATTAATCCTAACTTATCGTTTCGTGAAAGATGTGAGCTCTCCAAGATTCTTAGTGACAAAACGTAATCAATCTAGTAAATTCCTCCTACCTTATTGTATCTGACTTCTGCTATTTTCGTGGAAAAGCTCCCTATTAACGGGACCTTAAACGCGAGGACATCTAATGGACCAATGGGTCGAATATATACTCTCTCCTCTTCTTGAGGGCATTAGTCCCACTGAATCCGATGTTGAGCGATTTGGAGGCATTGCCTTACTGAGCGCGGATACCGACAGGATCAAAGATTACGTCTTCGAGACGGCTAAGCTCCCTGAAATTCGTGGAGCGAGTATGATTCTGGATGAACTCAACAGGAGCCGTATTCCCGAGTTGTTCAGAAGAAAGGGACTACCTGTTGGGGACAACGACAGCCCGAGTTGTATCGTGTACGCAGGCGGCGGTAGTCTGCTGGCGCTGGCGCCCGAGGAACTGGTAGACGAACTCGCCGAAGAAATCGAGAACCTGTATCCCCGCCATACGGATGCCGCAACAATCACTTGCGTTGTGAAACGGATCAGGCCCGACGAACTGATTGCCGCTTCTGATCAATCTACGTATGAAGATGTTATGGCCTTGCGGGAAAAACTCTCTAAAGATGAATGGAAGCGGATCATAGACTATTACCACGACGACAATGAAACCGGTGATGAACTCACCCGCGAGCAGTTTATGCGCCGTAAGAACTTCAGTGAAATTGTGGCTCTGCAAGGTATCTTACTGCGCCGTGAAAAAGAATCGAAAAAGAATGCCTGTTTCATTGATGCGATTCCTTATGCAAGGCGGTGCGATGCATGCCAGATTCGACCGGCCTCTCGTTTCGTTCGTGAACCGGAAGAGCGTTATCTTTGCCCCGTATGTTTGCGTAAGTTCGACGGTACCTATGATAAGCATTATAAACGAGAAAATATCGAATCCACCTCTGTAGGTCCAGAGGGTCGAAGAGAGCGCAAAAGCTACTGGATGGAAAAATTTGAAGAATATCTTCTTCAAGATGCTGAGTTGGCGGAGCACTACTTCTCCGATGTCGATCCCAATGATGTGGTGCCGCCAATCGATCTTTCGGAAATTGCGTCGGTCTCCCGGGGAAGGGCGCATGGTTATGTAGGACTTGTAGTTGCCGATGGCGACAATATAGGCCGCCAGATTGAATGCTCCACTAGTCTGCAGACGTACAAAAACAAATCCGACGCTCTGACGGAAGGCATGCCGGAGGTCGTTTATGCCGCCTTGGCCGAGTATCTGTCGGTACAAAAGGGAGTTACCCGTAGATTCAACAGAGAAGTAAATGTTCACCCTTTCGAGATTCTTACAATCGGTGGAGACGATCTCTTGCTTGTCGTCCCAGGGGATAGAGCATTGTCTATTGCTATGGACCTATCGAGATTCTTCGCTCAGCGCTTCTGCGGGCATAGTGCCGACGGACCACCACTGTTCGACAACCCCTCTCTTTCTGTTGGAGTGGTAATAGCTGATCTCCACACTCCCATTTACTTCATGCGGGGTATTGCGGAGGAGTTGCTCAACAATGCCAAGAAAAAAACTGCTCATCAGAAGGCGCGTGCGGTGTCAGGGGAAACGGCCGAATGCGAAGGGGCGATTGATTTCTTGGTGCTCAAGTCTCAGCTGACTCTTGCAAGCTCGTTGAGAAATCTGCGAAGTATACCCCCTATGCTCTATGCCGACCACTTTGCCAAGGAAAGGCTTTTGCTGACCGGGCGTCCTTACCGGATTAGAGATTTTGATGATCTTATCAAGTCGGTTAGAGATCTTTCCGGTTTTCCACGTAGCCAGTTGCACCAGTTAGACCGGGCTTTACATCATGGACGGCTGAGTTCAACACTGTTTTTTCTGTATCAATACGCGAGAATGCGGAAGCCGGAGAAGGACAATATCATGTCTTTGTGTGCCAGGTGGAACCAAAACGGCTCCAAGGGCATGGACTTTTCTCCATGGTTTCCTAGAGAACCAGAAAACGGCTACGAGCAATACTGGTCCCCCTTGCCGGATATTTTAGAAATTATCGATTTCGTGCGTGGAGTCTGAGACTCTCCAGATAGGGGTGAGGGCATTGAAAGTACTAATTGACGTTAGAGCAACGTTCAAGACGCCGTTTAACATCGGAATGGGGGGATTGTCCGGTTCTTTCGCGGACAAACCAACTTTCCGGGATGGAGCGATGATGCCCGTTGTACCGGGGTCTGCACTCAAGGGGCGCGCCCGGCATGAATGCGAGAAGATTGTACGGGCGCTCACCGGAAGGGAAAATTCCGTATGTCATGGGCCACGGCCCGAGACCATGTGTCCTCTTGATCCGCCTCGCCTCAAAATCAAACAGGACGGGCCGTGCCCGGTTTGCAGCATATTCGGTTCTCCCTGGTTTCCATCGTCGGTCTCTTTCTCCGACTTGGTTTGGGAACTGCGGGATGAATTTGTGAGCGAACTGCCTCCCGACCCTGTATTGCGTAGTGGAGTGAGTGTCGCGCGATCAAGGCGTGTGGCTGCGGACCAAAAGCTCTTCACGATGGAAACTTTCGATCTTCCCGGCGCCATGACCTTTATCGGACGGATAAGCGGTGACTTGCCCGATGATTCTGTTGGAGCTTACGGTCGTTTAGGACTACTGGCCGCCGGTCTGCGAGCTGTCACCGGTTTCGGTGGAGGACGCTCGCGCGGGTTGGGATGGTGCAGTGTTGCGGCCAAACCGGTGGAGTTGCGGGAAGGTGGAGAAATGGCCATAGATGATGCCCTATTGAAGGAGAATCTGATGTTATGGTTCAACTTGAAGTAACAATCCAGATGGCGGAGCCATTCCTTATTGGGGGGCGCAAACCCGCTTTCATTACCGAGACGCTTGAATATCTGCCCGGTTCTGCCTTACGGGGCGTGGTTGCCGAAACACTTCTGCGAAAGTGGCCTCTGCAAAGTCGCCGCGTTCCTCATCCTGACGAATGCCCCAACAGAAATGAATGTGACTTCTGTCGTCTTTTCTATCCTCAAACCGGTCTCGTGCCGCGCTTCGGCAATCTTTACCCTTCCAGCGGCGACGTTGCCCGCCCGTTCCCTTTGACGGCTCGAACCTGTAAATACCATCCGGGTTTTTTTAGACCGCAGAGCGTTTCTGAGGAACGCCATGGGATTTTCGACATATTGATCCGGCAGTATGCCTTTGAAATGGCGATTGAAGCCGGAAAGAGACTTCCCTTTGTATATCTGCAGAAATGCCCGCAGTGCAGAGCAAAAGCTGAACCAGTGACATTCCTAGTATACAATACCCTGGAAGATATCTGTCAAGCTCCCAGGCTTCTACACCGCAGAATTACTCGCACCGCCATCAGCCGAAGCCGGGGAGCCGCGCGTGAACAGCAACTCTTTACGTTGAATGTCCTGAGCGAATTAATGGATACCGACCTGCTGGAGGAAAACGGCGCCCCCATTCGGGAAATCACCACACTTAAAGGCCATGTGTGGGTGGCTGAAGACAGCGCAGAGGCCATGACAGAGGCATTGGGACAGGTCGAGCGCATAGGGGCTGTGAGGTCTCGTGGATTGGGCCGGGTTGCGGGGATTGGAGTGGAACCCGTAACCCCTGTAAAAAGCCGGGAAAACACGGCACTCTTTTTGGAGCAAGCGGTTGTCGGGAATTTTTTCGTTCCTGAAGACCGGGAGATGCCGGGCGCAAATGCAAATCATTCTCCCGAAAAAGATCTGGCGGAAAGATTGTTGGCCTTCAATGCACGATTCCAGGCCGAGAGGGATTTTTATGCCCGGCTAGGCATACCACTCCCCGAGTACAGCTGGTATTTCACATTGGACCTGCTCTCGGACGTCATCCTGTTTGACGATGGGTTGCCCACTTTGGCGCCGACTCCGGAAATGCTGAAGCTTGATGGAGATGCCATCCCGAAAGTGAGACTCCTACGTTCGTTCGTTCGGCATGGCTATCGGAGCGGTTGGTCGGGGGCGCATGGGCTTCCACGCCAGACCCATCTGGCAGCGTTGATGGGAGGAGTCTACCTTTTCGGTGTGGAATCCGGAGAACATAATGCGGTCGGCCGTCTTTTGGAGCGGCTGGAGTCCCTGGAACGAAATGGCGTGGGTCTGGAACGGGAGCGTGGTTTTGGGCATGTCATGATCTGTCAACCTTTTCACCTGGAGATTGAACCGCGATGAGTACAGAGGTTCTGCGGCGGGAACTTCGCATCAACAGGGCGATTGATGCGTCCATGAACGGGTTGCTGGGCGGGATGAAGAAATTCATCGATGATGCTCGCATTTGGGAGAGCCGGATGGAAGTTCACCAGATAAATAATGTGATGTCCGTGGCACAGGAGACCGGCAGCGTGGAGGTTGTCAAGAACTATGTCCGCTATCAGGTCGGCCGCGACACAAGGAACGATAGCTGGCGCTGGCGGGTCGGCAGCCTCAAGAATTTCGGGGAACAACTGGTGGATAAACTGGATGAACTGCGGGATATGGCAATTGCCATCCTCTCTGGAGCCGATAGTACGAACGCACCCTCCGCGGATGTGGATCGGGTCTGGATAACCCTTGCCCGAAGCTATCTCGGCCACTTGAACCGTTATTTCTTCTACCGTAAGAGAACGATGGGGGAGCGCTGATGAGAATCCAGGATTTCACCTGTTTCCATAGCCGGCTTGGATTGATCGGTTCCTTGCGGTTGGAGACGTCCCTGCGGATCGGGGCGGGTCAGGGAAACTTTGTCGGGGGAAGCGCGGATATAAACGTGGTAAAGGATGCGAGTGGTGCTCCATACATCCCCGGGTCGTCGTTCAAGGGGGTTTTACGGTCGCATGTGGAGGCCGTCCTTCGTACGATAGATCCTTCTCTTGCCTGCCTTTGCGTGACCGAACTGAAGAACGAGAGAGACGGTTGCCCGACAACGAGGGACTCGAAATATCTGAGAGATGAAGTGGAAAAGCTTCAGGAGGGTATCAAACGCGGCAACAAGCCCACCGATGCCCTGGACCGTTTCTATTTCGAAAATTCATGTCTCGTGTGCCGTGTTTTTGGTTCTCCATGGCTGGCATCGAAGGTGTTGGTAAGGGACATTATGGTTACCGAGGATTGGCTGGGTCGTTATCAGTATCGAAACGGAGTGGCCATTGACCGGGATACGGAAACGGCCAGTGAAAACAAGCTGTATACCTTCGAAGTGGTTCCCGCGGGAATGGCATTCGAATGTGAGATCATAATCGAGAACGGTACCAGCGAAGAACAGGGAATGGTGCTGCTGGGACTGAAAGCCTTCGAGTTTGGTCAGATGCATCTCGGAGGGGCTCGGAGCCGCGGCCTTGGTCGAGTGACGCTTCGCTGGGATTGGGAGCGTTGCTACGAAGTGGACGGAAACGATAGGACGGGGTTGCTTGATTATCTGTTCGGCGGTCGCGGCCGCCACCTGAACAAGGCATCTTCCGACGATAAGATCGACGCGTTCCGGAAGAGCTTGGGAGTGTGAGATGCACAGGCAAGTTGTAAATGAACTGCGGCTGGGCTACGCAATTGAACCCAGAGGCCCCATACTGATTAAATCGGGCAAAGAGGCGGGAGCCGACCCGACTCTTCTGGATATGAATTTCGTTCGCCTGGAACATGCGGCTTTGGGCCGCCCTACCGTTTATCTGCCGGGGTCGAGCCTGAAAGGAACGGTCCGTTCTTACTGTGAGAAAATAGCCCGAACGGTCGGGCACGGCAGCACGCATGATCCACCTTTTAGCTGCAATCCTCTGGGTGATTCCGACAAGAAGGGCAAGATTGATTATTCTTGCGGCAAATGGTTCGACAGGCAGAAGTCAAGAGAAAGGACGGAGGATGCTTCCGCTGCCAAATATGCCCGTTCCTGCGCAGTCTGCCGTATTTTCGGCAATACGTCACTGGCATCGCACGTGCGCTTTTCGGATGCCTATCCTTTGGATCCGAGCGCTCCGGAAGATCTTGCCGCTCTTGATGCTGCCAATAGTACCGGCCAACGTGACGGTGTCGCTATCGACAGAGTCTCAGGGGCAGTGGCTGTCGGTCCATTTAACCTGGAGGTGGTAACGAAGGGGGTTTTCTTCGGAGACCTCGTTTTCCGTAATTTTCAACTCTGGCAGGTGGGATTGCTGGCCATAGCCCTGCGTGACATCGCGCGGGAGCGGGTACCTATCGGTTTCTCCAAGTCACGCGGGCTCGGGCGGGTGAATTTGCGGTTCAAGCAGATGGAAATTGCTTATCCGGGACGTTTCCGACCCGATGAAAATGGCAAGGATTTTATCGGCAGTGCATTCGGTGCGGCTGAGTTATTGGATCCGGATTGGATCAAGATGTACGACTTTCGGTCTGAAGATGCGATGCCCTTGCCGACAGGTGGAGTTGTGGCTGATGACGGCTCATATGGGAGAGTGGCGGTGGTGTTCGATAGTCTTGGGGATATCGAGCATATTCTAGGTTCCAGTGTCGTACATTGGCGGGCTTTTGTAGAGGACTGGCGTAACAAAGCAGGGAGCTGAGATGGAGGGGTACCTGTACAGTAAGAATGTTCCTCTTTTTGAGGTCGGAAGCTCTCTCTCGGAATCTTCGACATTATTTAGCTACCTCATCCAGGAATCTCAAAGTGAAATCCGTTTTGATTGTTTTGGGGTTCCCGAAGAGGACTGGCAGCCATGGGAGAGGGGGCGGGCATTTGGACCGGAGCTTGAAATACGCTGGCAAGAGATGGGGGAACAACTCTTTCAGCTACTCGCGCTTAGCGACGTCCCTCGACATGAATTCGATCGCAAGGGCTGGAAAAGAAAGGAAGTGGAGGCCGGCGGCGACGGCAGAATCTATCTGTGGGGCCGCCATCGGTCGTTTCTCACCGGCATGGAAGAAAAGAACGGTATCCAGGAGTGGCTGCAGGCGGGCATCCCCAGAGTGCTTCAATACCCGTTGGATATGCCTCTGGAGTTTGTCTATATCCAAACCAGGATGTATCGAAGGAATGGTGTACTGATTCTTACCCGGTTCTGTGGAATAGAGGGCGAGAACTCCAAGGAGACTAAAAGATGAGGGACAGAAATGGACCGGGTATCAGGAATTTCAAAAGCTTTGGGCCTATGTCCCCAAAGCCCTTTGATTTTGTACCGTTCACGAAGAATCTGAGGCAAGAGAGGCCGAAAGTCGGCCATGAAAGATTCGTTCTGGATACCGAAGTCTATTCGGGGGCGATGCATTATCGGTTGCTGGTCCTCAACCATCTGTTCATTAGTTCCGGTCAATATGCATTTAGTGAGGATGTCGGAGGAAGTGCGGGCCGGGTGATCCGTAGTTGCTACCGGGCGGCAGTCGGAGCCCAAGCTATTCCAGCCGTCCCGGGATCGTCTATCAAAGGCGCCCTACGTTCCATCGTGGAAGCGGTCACGGCCTCATGCATCAGCGTCAGCAGGGTTGATCGACGGCTATTGCCCAATCCATCTGCGGCGCGGCTGTGCAGGCCGGAAGCAATTTGTCCCGCATGTTCTTTGTTTGGAACCATGAGTCGCCTGGCTCGGATTAGTCTCGATGATGCACTGCTCACAAATGGAGAAACAGCTACCATGTCTTACCGGCTGCCTCCTCTATATCGCCCGCGTGCGGGACAGGCTCCCCGCACCTATTTCGACAGCCGTCGGCTGTACAAAGGACGAAAGTTCTATTTTCACGGCAAAAGAGCGGATCATACAGCTGGTGCGAGTGTCGAGGTCATCCCAGAAAAAAGCGTTTTGGACGGGAAACTGCAATTCGAGAATCTCAGAGCATCTGAATTGGGGCTGCTATTTTTTGCCATGGGACTGGATGGCTCTTTTTGTCCGATGTTGGGTGGAGGAAAACCCGTGTGCCTCGGGAGCGTGCAATTCAAACCGGTAGCTTTGGAACTGCTTGATGATGCCTATTTTCTGAACTATGAGTGTGCGTGTGCTCAACTTGAAGATGAAGAATTGATGCGTTTTGTTGCCGACCGGATTCAGGATGCATTTGCAGAGAAGCTAATACTGCAGCAGCAACATAAGGCTCTTGCCGTTATTCTAGATCCAAACAACAGCAGATCTGCCCCGACGGGGATGTATTAATTATTGAAGGGATTTTCTATGGAGCTAACCGCGCAGGAATGGGAGCGTGTACACACAATCGCCAGAGATCTTGCGATAGACGTGGATCGAAATGAACTTGGAAAAGTGGTGACTTACTTTCGCCTCCACCGTGATAAGACTAAGTTCCTGATGCTCATTGAACGCTTGTCCCGCAGTAATGAGTATATTCGGAGCCGACGGACAAGGGTGTATTTTGAGAGAATTCTTAAGGTATGTAGAGAGCAACTCAAAGAAATGAATGATGAGAGGGCGATGCTGGCGATCAGTTGGGCTTTTAGAATGATGACGTATTATGCTGTAAATACTCAGAGATCAAGATATCATGTCTCATGATTACGAATAAGAATTAAGAATAGTGTTTATCTCACAAATGGATCACAATATGCAAAATATGACGGATCCAAACACTCTTCCAGCTGATCCTCATCTCCGTCTAGCGTGGCTAATTGAAGAGTATCTTCGCCAGGCAACTGAGGAAGCTGTGAACCATATAGAGGATATCCTATCAAGATATGGCACCTTATCTTATTTTCGTGATAGACGTGATGAGCAGGTAAGAAGCTTCTGTGAACTTGCTTGTACGGATTATCCAACTGAAATAGTAAGGAGTCTTGATGATGCATTTCTGATTGATGTAGAACGTGAATATCTTGGACAGAAAAGATTATACGGTGAAAAATATACTGCTGATATGCGAATTACGAATATAATGGAATGGCTTGGCTTTGTGAATTCTGTTCCTCCTATAGGTGGGTTAAAGTTTTTTGTTTCTGATTTAGAGGAATCGAGGCATAAACTTTCCTTTGATCGTCCTAAATGGAGAGATATTGAAGAATGTGGTATTAATGCATTTAATAGTACTGTAGCTTTATTAAAGCTATTAACTGACTTTTACTGTAGGGCATTGTTTAGTTCTGATATAGAATGTAATGTAATAGACGTGAATACTCTCCCAAAGATAGTCAAGAGAGTATTGGCACCGCGGGAGGGTTCCTGGATACTAAGTCTAAATAAATATTTAGAGTATATTCAAGAATTGAATGATTATCTGAACTCGGTGGATGGATCGTATTTTGGTGATAAATGCTATAATTGCTTCGGACATACATCAGTAATGTTAGATGCATCCATTGAATTTCTTATAAAATTAAATAAGGACCGTAGATACTTTGCCCATAGAGATAAACCTACACACAATGACCCATCAGTCGAGATGCGATCAATAACTGTAAATATAGTAGATAGTCTATTACGATTTTCTACTGAAGTTAGGCCTTTCTTTCCTCCAATAATAATTATGAGAAGAAAGCTAATAAATAGTCGGGGAGAGATGCGTCTTGATTATTATGATGAATATGGTCTACAATACGATAGGTATGTGGAGGATTTTGTAGAATTTGTTCCTTATAAAGAAATGTTTTACTGGCGGCGAGTAGGTGATTCTCAAGATGGAATTCTATTGCAGAAACCAATATGCTTTCCGATAAGTTAAATCTGGGAGTAGTATAGTGAATATTTTGCTTTCTGTCTTAGAATCTGTTCCCGGACTAGTAACTTCATCATATTACGCACTTCTATATTCTCACAGAAATATAGATAAGCTTATTACTATATCATTGTCTAATAATATATCTGATATATGCGAAAAGGAAATAATAAGAGAATTAGAGCGGATAGAGGTTGAGACTGGTAATTTTATTGATTACGAAAGATATAAGAGTCCGATTAGTTCTATTACCAGTGTTGCAGATGTTTATTCTCTTAGAAGATTAGTATCAACAATATTAATGCGTAATAATATGCTTAACAATAGGACTTATGTTAGCATAGCATCCAGTAGTAGTGTGGTGGCCGCGATTCTTAGCCTATCAGCAATGCTTTGTAAGCCTGAACTATTGTTTGATATTAGCTTAGCGTGTAGTGTAGAAAAGAATGGAGATATAATTTATCTATTGAGGATGTCTGATGAGGAAAAAAGAAGATATCTAAAGCCATCTAAAGACCATATCTCAATTATAAATGTCCCGCTCCTAAGTTTTGGAGATAAAATACCAATAGGCTTACCGTTTCAGATGCGCGTATTTATATATGCTGTTGGAAATTATATTATGACTTCTGGTGATATGGTATACACTTCTATTATGTATAACCACTGGCCAAATAAGTCTGGTAATAGATACGGCAATGTAGATATTTTCGCTTCAAGAGTGTCAGAAGGAACTCTTGAATTTCTGTTATGCATGTGCACTCTAACTTCCAATATTATTGATAATGATTACTTTGCTAGGCTATCTGATAAGAGAGATACTATACTAGAGTCTATGAGCCCAAGTAGCAGAAATAGAGTAAAGGCTTCAATTGTTACAATAAATAGTGACAGAGAGAATATTGAAAGGGCCAATAAATACGGTATAGAATTGTATTATGCACACCTACCTTCTGGTTGGAGGACGCGGGCCGATTGGGAAATAATTGCTTTGGAGAAACTATAGTATATATGATCCTGCAGTGGAGTTGACATGTCCATGTTAAACCAAGAGACAGTGCTGTTGATCTGGCGATGCACTCAGCGCAATCGGGGGCCCAGAAGACCTTGAAAGTACTAGATCCTCGCTGCTTTCGCGGGAATGACGATTTAGATTTAGTTCAGTAGCATTGGTGCCAAGAGAGCTTTCCGCGTACTGGGAACAAAGTATCCTAGTCTGATTTGTATTTGGAAACATTATATTGCGATGCCGTAGATATCCATTATTAATTTCCAAATATTATTTGGTATGCTAAACTAATAGGTAGATGAATACTATGGGAAAACTTTTGATTTCTCCACTAGGAATGGCTCCAGGGGTAGTGACCGCAGCATATTACTTCTTGCATGAAAATGGTTTTGGGGTAATGGATGAAATAATAACAGTCACTACTATGAATCATCTAAGTAAGCTTTGTGAGCGAGAAATTGAAGCAGAATTATTGCGTTCCAGAGATGAGATAGGTACTATTACTAAGTATTCTAAAGCGACTATTCCAAGTAACGAAATTTATGATAGCACGGATCTCTATAGATTTAGGAAAATAATTCTCCAACTACTACAGAGTAATTTAACCTCAGGGCATTCTGTATATGTTAACCTTACTGGTGGTCGCAAGAGTATGGTTGCAGCAGCAGCGATGGCCGCTCAGGTTTGTAAGCCTACGAAGATTTTTAGCATCCTTGTGGATGAGGATCTGGAACAAAATGGTAATATTACCTCTCTTTTGAAGTTACCTTTGAACAGACGAAGACAGTATCTTAGACCATTACCTAATCGAGTCAGCTTTGTAGAGATTCCACTATTGTCGCTCGGAGAGAGGGGAATAATAGCACCAACTACATGGCTTGCTCGAATTTTCGAATTTACGGTAGGAGCTTATCTGTCCACTGTTTTGGAACCTGCATATTCCCGGATAGAATATCAGTTTTTTCCTGACTATTTGAATTGCGAGGGGCTTGGGGAACTGGACATTCTGGCTTCTCGTGAATTGGATGGAACAAGGGAGCTACTATTGTGTGAATGCAAGATGCGCGAAGAACCGGTTCAGACGGAATGGCTTGAACGTTTGGAGCGTAAGAAGCAAAAAATCATTGAGGAGTTGAAACCATCCCATCCGGAACGAGTCAAGTCATGGTTGGTGACAATCGCCGGGAGAGTGGAAGAGCCTGATGTAGCACGCAAATATGGGATCGATGTATACCAGGCCAAACTGCCACAGAACTGGCGGACTCGTGCGGATTGGGAGGTTGAATCTCTCATTCCGCTGGTTATGTGTTCATTATGAATCGCTCATACTAAGCGTAATCCATTCATGTGACGGTGGTTGTGGAGGTGGGTGACCGTTTTCCGAAGAACTTTGGTCCTCGATTCCCCCAGTTGATCCGCTCTTTTGGTGATGGTCCGGCGCAGGGCGCAGGCTCCCGATGACCGTCCCCACATCTCCTTCCAAGATGGCCGGACCTTGCTTTCTCACTCATCCTTTTCCGGTCTGGTTTGCTTCTCCGAACAGCGCCGTGCCCGCTTCCCAGACGCAGTCCATGGTGTTGCATAACGTCCAGACACAATCCACAGACCCTCTCAGACCATCAAGGGCAGGGTCTCCGTCAAGCTGCACATAGATCGGTTTCTTTGCCTCCGGATCTCTTCCGGCGATCCGGTCGGCCAAGAGTTTGACTGCATCCGCTTCTCCCGTCATAGTGGCAAACACTTGCTTGTTGAGAGGGGAGCGAGGCTTGGCCTTTCGGGTTCCTTCTTCCTTGCTCTTTTTGTTTTTGTGCTCTTTCATGAGCACCTCGATCATCTCTTTGGCAGTGCGCTTCTCGGGTCTAAAGCTGAAATCAGAGGTGACCACCGCCGAGCGTGACAGCGTCCCTTCTTTTCCTTGTACCCGTCGTGTTTCTTCGCCTCACCCGTCCGTTGCGAAGCCACCGTGACCACTCCCGTACAATCAATGGTGGCACAAAGGACCGATCTCTCCGACTCCTCCTCAAAGGCGGGCTTGCTTTGATAGTAGCCCTCCACATCCCGGCTCACATTGCGCACAATGTCTTCTTAACCATGTTTCCAAATCCGAAGTTCCAGAAGATCGCCAAGACCCACAATGGCCTTCGGCGCTTACCGAAACTGACCCAGTGACGCTTAGATAAATTGACCCGGC
>CAYOVG010000102.1:0-19267 GCA_964407285.1 uncultured Syntrophobacteraceae bacterium | reverse complement strand
CGTTGCCGTCAATCTGCAGTTCCTTGTAGCTCGCATCATTCCCATCGACACCGTCCGGTTACCTTGCGGACCGTCTCGATTCCGAAGGGAAACTTGAAATTCCAGCCGGGGCCGGCGGTCCTGACGTACTTCCCGAACATGAGGACCACTCCCGTTTCCTGAGGCTCGACGATGTAGAAGCAATTCATGATGGCCAGCGCCGCCACGAATATCAATCCAAAAATCCATGCCGGTCCCTTCTTGAACGCGGCAAAGTCAAACCGGCCTCTCAGTCTTCTCAGGATTTCCTCCAGGTCCTCCTGGCTTCTGCCCGGCCCCGGCCCCCTTCGCGGAGGCGTGTCCCACTCCATTTTTTCTCCTTAAAGCCGCGGGTTGCGCGTTTCGAGTTACGGATTATGCGTTGCGGGCCGGGGGTTCACGTCCTCGCGCTTTTGGAGTTTTCAGGCGCGACTGCCCGGCCGCGCCTCCCCATCACTCATTGCGTGAAGCTTCGAAGGCATACGAAAAAAACACCAGCGCGGCGGCCAGAGCCACTGTATGCCATACTTGCGCATCGGGAAAGAAAATGCGGGTCAACAGGCAGGAAAAGGCAATTCCGAGCACGGAGCGGATAACCAGCACCTTGAGGCGGACTCCGGAAAACGGACGCAACATCGATCACCTCTCCATCACACCAGCAAAATCTCACCCTCTGCAGCTCTTCCGAATCCCGACGGACACCGCCCCGTATCACGGAGGCCGCTCCGCCTCCTTGCAAGCCCGGCTACGTGCTCAGCCCATAATACATAGTTCATTATAATAATCTACAACAATAGTAAAGTATACTGTCTTTTAACCGGCATCCGGCGTCTCCTTCAAAGCAAGTCACTGATTCTTCACCAAAATACACCCACCCCCATGGCCTTATAGGGATTTCACCTTATTTCAATAATGCCGAAAGCGGCTTATTAATCATATACCTGGAAATACTTGGAGAATTACCGCGGATATTCTTTTCGTATCGTTCTTTTTCGGTTTCCGGCGCCTGAGCTTCAATGCCAGGCAAGTCAGCATAATTACAGGAGAAAATACGTTTGACACACTCGATTCCTCGACGCGGCGTCGCCTGCGGGCAGAGCAGGAAAGCGATCTTCCATCGGGAAGATGGTTTCTTGCGTCCGAAGAACGGGGATTGAGCGGGTTGCGAGTTACGACCGAACGCGGTGAACGGCTGCCGTGGCCGGTCCGGGAGGTGAAAACCAGTCAGGCCGGCAGGGTGGGCGAGCGCAATCTTTCAACCGCGCCGCTTCCGTTACCGCGCATGAACCGGTATTGAACGCGGCAGGAGACCGCAAAGCAGGAAAGAGAGGAACCGTATGGAAGAGAACCAGGAAGGAATTCGGGGATGGGAATTGACAAACCTCGACCCCGAGCAGTTCACCACGAGGATCGTGGAGGTGTATGGTTTTTGCGGTCAATGTGAGTACTGCTTCGAGTGCGCCTCCCCGTGCGAGTCCGTGCGGGAACTGGTGCCGAGGCGAGGCAAAGTTGTAGAAATCGGAAGACAGGAGGACGAGACCGGAGACAAGAGCGTCTACTACGCCCTGGTGATGGCGAACAAGAGAGTGAAATACATCCTGATGAGGGAGCCCAAGCACTATTGGGCCAGAGCTTACTATATACCCAAGGAGGAAGTGCCCGCATCCTTCCTGTCGGAACAGCCCGTGGTGGAGAACTTTCCCGGCATCAAGGGGGCAAAGGGACTTCCGGCGGGCTTTTTCGTGGAAAAACAAGATGTGCACACTGAAGAGACCATTTGCGCCTGACGCGACGGAATGTGAAAAAGAAAGAAAATGGGGGCGTTGAACGGAACCGGAGTCAACCAAGGAGAGTTCCCGTCAAACCGCCCCCTTTTTTTGCACCTCTTCGTTTCTTTTCCTTGCTTTCCCCTTACTTCATCTCAATCCCACCGGGAGATGCTTCTAACGCCTGCCCGTCTGCCCGTTCTTTCCGGCAATTCCCGAAGCCTTGTGCATATGGGCGGGATTGGTGCATCCCATCGGCAATTCGCTCATCCGGACATGGCCGATCCGGCCCTTCTCTCCCGCAGCCTCCCTCAATTCCCTTTCCAGGTCCAGTTGAAAGCAAACGGGACCGCGCTGGTAACATCCATCGGGGCTGTTTCTGTCCGAAATGCAGAAGCAAAGATGCAACGCACACTCCGATGCCGGAATGGACCAGGACGTGGCGATCGCGGCATGCCCCTTGGGGAAGACCGTCACTTCCGCATCCACGAAATCCAGCGCGGCGAGAGACGCCTCCCGGTCCACCAGGTCGTCCTTATCCGCGATGCAGATAAGCCAGGGAATTTCCATCTCCTTGATCCGGTTGAAATTCAATTCACGGCCGAAGAGCTTCACGGGAAGGGTCCCGTCTTTCGAAACGGGATTGTGGTAAGCGTCGAAACTGATCTTCGTAATCTCGTAGGGGAGGTCCTTCCTGTCGTAGATGGTCCAGTAGTTGACGGCGGCGGCCGTCTTGCTGATCTTCATGGACGGTCCCTTCTGGTTGTCGAACAGGGCGAGATCCCTGTGATAACTCACGACGGGGGAATCGACATCCATTCTGCGCAACTTGTACACCCACCCCATTATCTCGCCGTCCACCACTTTGTTTCCGTTCGGAAGGATCTTTGCCGCATAGTCCAGGTCCCGGAACCTGCCGGGAAGGTTGTTCGCGTAGTCCACCAGCGACTTGCTCCTGCTCCCGTCCATGGGGCTGGCGCAGGTGATGAGCCCGTCCACCAGGCCGTCGAGTTCGCCCGAAAGAATGTTGATCACCGCGTGGTAGCCGCCCTGGCAGAAACCGTTCAGCGTCACCATCTTCCCGTATTTGTTCTTGAGACGTTCCGAAAAGTACCGGGTGTCGAGGGCGTCGTCCTCGCCGGTCATCTCCTGGACCGCGGGAGTGGCGTCTATATCCTTGATGATCCGGATGTAGGTCGGTATCCCCTGGTTGGCGAAACAGTGCACGTAGCTTCGCTGCTCGTCGGGTAAAAAAGCCAGAATATTGGCTCCGAGAACGTAGGGCGGAAGGATGAGAATCGGCTTGCCGTCCTTGCGCACTTTGATCTTCTTGTTCTGGGGCAGCACCTGGTAGAGGATGAACCGGTCCGTTTCCGCTTCCTTGACATACCCGCCGTTTTCGAAATGGAAGCCGTACTCCGTCTTGATATCCTCGATAGCCTTCGGATATTCGTAAACAAGCATGTTGGTGAGTTCTTTCTGGCGGCGGGCTACCCTTTCGATGTTCGACGCATTCTGCTCGAAAAACACGTCCAGCCAGGCCTCGAGGCTCTCGTTCAGCCTTCTGATGTAGAACCTGTTCATGGACATCAAACCGCTGAAGAAGGCCTCCCGGCCGAGCCTGCTGTTGAACTTAGCCAGGTCATCGTAGGCCGTGAGGGTGTCGGAAGGCGCGCCGTCCGGGATCTTTTCGGATTCCGTCCGAGCGTAGGTGTTGAGCGAATTCCACGACGGCATCATGAAGTCGCCGATATATTTGAAAAGCCCCGTCCAGTACGCCTGAACGGCATTGGTCTGATCGTAGAGGGCGTTGATGATTTTGGGCGTCTCTTCGCAATACTGCCGGATCGCACTGCTTGTTGAAGATAGCCACTCCGAGTACAATTCATAAAAATCCTGCATTGGTTGCTCCATAAGTTTCAGCCTTGCCGACCGCGGCCGGGGAGGTCCTTGCCCGCGGCGCTTGCGCGGTCTCAGCTTATCGTCTCTCGCCATAACATTATCAAGAAATGAATATGCGCAATTCCCGCTCCCTGTTCTAAGGTCCTATACGACTATGCATTCCTGTGCGGTCCCCATTCGATGCATTACGGGGTTCCGGCGTAATCCTCCGGTATAACGCACAATCACGTGAACAGGCCATTTCCCGGTCACGGAATATTGCATCAATAAATGCAAGGAAGCTGCCAAATCGGGTGAAAATCCTATTTTGTATTTATATTATAAGTATATACGTGTATGAAAGCAACATAGCCGCACGTCGCGGCCAGGCGCGGACGTCGCCCGCGCCTGCTTCGGCGCCGGGTTCATTCGGTCGAACCGGGGGAGATTATGAAAGGGGATGGGATATGGATGATGATACGCAGACCGGAAGTCGGATATCAGGGGGCGGAAAATGGAAAAACCGCGCACGGATCTCCATCTTCCGATATCGAACGCCCGGCATCCGACCTCCGTTCGAGTGAAGCGCTATTTTGCTGTCGAACTATGCTCTACTTGACCGGCTGCCCCATTGCGGCAGCCGCCGGATTGACGCTGGTGCGCAGGCATTCCCCCGCTCGCATGTAGTTCTCGTCAACCGCCAGTTTGAATCTGTCCCGCCCGTTTCTGAAGGCGCTCATCCACTCATCGATGATCCTCTTTCCCTCTTCGGGGACCCACGGTATCTGGTCCATGTAGATTCTCATCAATTTTCCGGACAGGTCCTGCATCATGGCCATGCTGCTGAAACTGTTATCGAAGATGAACTTGTTGAAATCCATCACCTGTCTGGTCATCAGTCTGGGATCCATCGCATCTCCTTTTCTAAGCCGTACGCTGCTTCGGATTTGATTGAGACAGCCTCGCGACCGGAGGAAGCCTAAGTGGTCTCGATGATCGGAATGGTATGTTCCTTGGGGCCGGCCTGCTTCTGCTCGGGCCTGCCGATACCGCATCGCAGATTCTGGAAGTTGTTGTCGACAATGGCCTTGAAGTCCTCGAATCCCTTTCTGTAAACACCCATCGATTCGCTGACGGCGCGTTTCCCTTCATCCGGAAACCATGCGGCGTTCGCCAGCGAGGTGTCGACCATCTTCGCCATCTGGTCCCAGAGAACCGTCATCATTTCGAAGGTGTTCCTGGACATCGATTGCTGAAAATCGATAGTCCGCCTGATCAGGCTTGCCATCTCCATACTCGTAGCCTCCTTGACTTTAGCTGGATGCATCACATAGTACTTCACTTCCACCGAGAACCTGTCGTCAAAGCAAAGCGCCGTTCTCCTCTGATAAGAATGGAGATCCAAAATGTCCAGTAATTCAAATAACGTAAAAGCGCTTCAGAAATTCGGCACGCCATAGAGGGAGGATAATGCATGAATGGAGACAATAATTTGACGATGCGAGTATCCGCGGAATATTCCCGGACCACGACATATTTGTGGATATGAGTATACAGAGCGGCAGGTCGTGTGTTAATCTAATCGTCGCCCCGTATTATCGTCGGCGCCTGCCGCACGGCGGACCATCACCGGGAGCCGTGCCGCGGCGGGTCGCGGTTTGCGTCGGGGAGGCCGGGGCAGCGCCCGTTGCGCGGAGTCCATTTCTGCTGGAACCTATGGAGGATGGAAGCCTTATGAAGGGAAAAACACTTGCTGAAATAAATGTCGGCGACGTAGCGGAATTCACCAAAACGATTTCGGAATCCGATGTCTACCTCTACGCCGGCGTGGTGGGAGACCTCAATCCCGCTCACATCAACGAAGTCCACGCTCAGGGGACGGCCTTCAAAACCAGGATCGCGCATGGAATGCTCGTGGCTGGGCTGGTCTCCACCGTACTGGGAATGTATCTGCCCGGCCCCGGGAGCATCTACATCAGCCAGCAGCTCAGCTTTCTGGCTCCCGTCCGGATTGGGGACACCATTACGGCCCGCGCTGAAGTGGTCGAAATAATAGCGGAAAAGAAACGCGTGCGATTGAAGACCACCTGCGCCAACCAGGACGGCAAGGTCGTGCTCGATGGTGAGGCGGTGGTCAGCCCTCCCAGGAAATGAAGCGCGAGGAGCAAGGGGCGGATGGCCGGCCCGGCTTCCATCCGTCCCGCGGCCGTATTTCCTCCATTAGTCGCCGGTTTTCGCCTGGCTGTTGAAATACGCTTCGACCTTCTTGAAGCTTTCGTCCACCGATTTTTTGTATTCCTCGCGCCCCTTCTTGAAAGTCATAATCCATTCGTCAAGGATCTTCTTCCCTTCGGCCGGGAGCCAGGGCGACTGATCGATGAAGGCCCTCACCATCTTCTCGGCCTGCTCCTGGAACATGAGCATCGCACTGTAGGTATTGTCAAAGGAAATTTTGTTGAACTCAATCATTTGCTTCGCCAGTCTCAGCGTATCCATGGAATACCTCCTGTGATCCCGTCCAGTGCTTCCTGAAAGCGAAAAGCCCCTCAAGCCGTCAACAATACCGCACACCCGTTCAGATATACTAATGGCCTGTTCGGGGTTGTCAAGGAATTCGTCGTCCGCCGCCGGCCTTTATCCCGGGAGGGGTATAGGCAAATTCGATTTAATGAACCGCATGCATTGATCCTATCAATAAATATCGTTGATTTCCTGTAGCAGCGCATGTAAAGTGACCGCGATGCCGGTCCTGACGGATCGGCGAGAGGCGCATGCGGTTTGTGTCGGGAGGACAAGGATTTGAGAAACGCTGATTGATTTCACGCGCGCCTGTACTCGCGCTGCCGGAAGCAACGCAACAGGCAACTTACAAGGGGGAGAATAGCGATGGCCAACTTCTTATTCGTACTGAGCCGGGAAGACAACGAACCGGCGACCCGCTGCTTTCAGTTCGCCAAGATTGCCCATTCCAAAGGGCACAAGGTCAATCTCTTCTTCATCGATGGAGGCGTAACCTGGGCGAACAAGACCCGGGATTTCAACGTCAAGACGGCCACGGGGGATTGTCCGAACGACTACCTGCCGTACCTGGTGGAGAACGAAGTCCCCATCGGGGTCTGAATTCCCTGCGCCAAGGCTCGTCAGGTTGACGAGGCGAATTTCTTCAGCAATATGGCCATGGATGGCGGACCGCACCTGATCGATCTTGCGGCTGAATCCAAGGTGTTCAATTTCTGATCGGGACCGGGGCGACACGAAGAGCCGGCCCGGCAAGAGGGGAAATAAGTCGGCAGGAGAGGGCATTCTCCTGCCGAACGGCCGATTCGGACTCGCGCTCAGAAAAAGAGCAGGAACCCGTTGGCGAAGTAGACCACTCCAGCCACCCCCAGAGCCATTCCCAGGAACCATAACGGTTTTTTCTTCAGCAGGGCGGCTATGGACGACAGCAGGATAGCGATCTGCAAGAAGATGATGGCTACGCCGAAAGCCTGGTTGTGCTCCCGCGCCTCATCGCGAAGAGCCTCGAGACGCCTCGCTTCCTGCTGAATCCCTGCTTTCTCCGAATCGTACTTCGCGATTTTCTTTTCATACTCGCCGATCTTTTGCTTTTCCAGCTCCAGGTAAGAAACCTTCTCCTGCCGTGCTTCCGGGAACGACTGGATTGCAGCTTTCGCCCTTTGCAGATCCAGTTCCAGTTCCTCCTTTTGGATTTCGTAAAGGTAGCCCTTGACCCCCTTGGCCTGGAAGTACGCCCATTGATTGGCCGCCTGGGTCTGGTACATGATGGAGCGAGTTGAATACGAGTTGCCCTTAAACGTGGCAAGCGTGGCGCAGACTGCCAGAAAGACCGTCGTAAGAGCCAGGTAGGTGAGCCAGGGATCTTTTTTCTCTTCTTCCATAGTCGGTTCCCCTCCGTATAGTCGGTTCTGATTTAATAAATCACGAGAAAGGAATGCCTGCACGGCGTCGCATGAACGGCGCATGCTTTCAAGCACGCTGATTTAAATGAAATGAATGTGATTTGCAAGCACTCTCGACGGAGAGGGAACAGAAGGATCGAAAGAAGAAAAGATTGTATGCTTTGGTGCGGGCAGTTCGTTGCGGCGCGGCCTTCCGACCGCGCCGCTGCTGTCGCTGCCATATCTTCGCCGGGCCGAATCAGCCCAGGATGGCCTTGAGGTCTTCATCCGGGGTGGTGATGGGCTTGATGTTGAAGTTCTTCACCAGGACGTCGAGCACGTTGGGAGATACGAACGCCGGCAGCGAGGGGCCGAGCCGGATGTCCTTGATTCCCAGGTGGAGGAGCGTCAACAGGATGGCCACCGCCTTCTGCTCGTACCAGGAGAGAACGAGGGAGAGCGGCAGGTCGTTCACTCCGACGCCGAAGGCATTGGCCAGGGCCACCGCAATCTGGATCGCGGAGTAGGCGTCGTTGCACTGGCCGATGTCCATCAGCCGCGGAAGCCCGAGTATCTCTCCCAGGTCCTTGTCGAAGAAGCGGAACTTTCCGCACGCCAGGGTCAGCACCACGCAATCCTTGGGGACCTTCTCCACGAATTCCGCGTAGTAGTTGCGGCCCGGCTTTGCGCCGTCGCAGCCGGCCACCAGGAAGAAGTGGCGGATGTCCTTGTTCTTGACCGCCTCGATGACCTTGTCCGCAACACCCAGGACCGTATTCCTGCCGAACCCCACCATTACCGATTTGCCGTTGGTGTTTGCCGTGAAACCGGGCATCTCCAGCGCCTTTTGAATGACCGGCGTGAAATCGCGATTCGTGATGTGGGTCACATCCGGCCAGCCCACCAGGCCGGTGGTGAAGATGTTCCCGGCGTACGTCTGCTGAGGCCTCTGAATGCAGTTGGTGGTCATGAGGATTGAGCCCGGAAACTGCGCGAATTCCTTCTGCTGGTTGAACCAGGCGGTGCCGTAATGGCCGTGGAAATGGGGATACTTCTTGAGACCCGGATACGCATGGGTGGGCAGCATTTCCCCGTGAGTGTAGATGTAGATCCCTTTGCCCTCGGTCTGCTTCAGCAACTCTTCCAGGTCCTTCAAGTCGTGGCCGGATACCAGGATGGCCTTTCCCTCCCTGGCGCCCAGGGGCACCTTCGTGGGGGTCGGGTGTCCGTAGGTCCCCGTGTTGGCGGCATCGAGCAGTTCCATGGTCTTGAGGTTGATCTCGCCGCACTTGAGAACGAGGCCGAGCCAGTCGTTCAGTTCGAGTTTGTTTTGGGCCAACGCCGCGAGCCCTTCATGGAGGAAAGCGTAGACGGCGTCGTCTTCCCGGCCGAGGATATGGGCATGGTCCGCATAGGCGGCAACGCCCCTCATGCCGAAAAGCAGAATGTGCTGCAGGGAACGGATGTCGGGGTTCGCGCTGGGACCTGCGAAGAAATCGATCTCCTCCCCCTGGCGGACCAGCCCTTCGAGTGTGTCGGCCGGTTTGAAGTTTGCCTGGGCTTCCGTGAAGTCCACCTTGCCGCCCGCCGCCTTGACCTTGTTCTTGAGCTGCTCCCTCGCCTCCACCGCCCGCGCGATCATGGTCCGGAACCTCTTCGAATCGAAGTTGACGTTCGTCAGAGTGGAAAAGAGCGCTTCACAGGTGAAGACATCGACATCCCGGTCCACCACGCCGACCTTGCGGCCTTCGGCGGCATAGAGCGCAATTCCTTCAGCCACGTATACCATCAGGTCCTGCAGGGCCGCTACGTCCGGTTGCTTACCACACACGCCGACCTTCGTACAACCCTCTCCCTTTGCCGTTTGCTCGCACTGATAACAGAACATACTCTCAATCCTTTCCTTATTAGAAGCTCTACCATGGCGGTGCTGAACTCCGGCGCCCGCTCCATTGCTTTCCAGTTATAAGCACTCTAAAGTATAACACCACCGATGGTCCTTGACTTGGATCAAGAGAGCATTCTTTTTTTCAGTTTCGCTAATCGCGGCAGGTTATGGAGGGACAGGGGAGGGCGGAAGGAAAAGCCGGCAAATTTTCTTATGTCATTCTTGACATAATCTTTCCGATTCTATATAAGGATCGTACGCGTTATTTTTCATTCCAACCCAGTAGAAGAAACCGGGTTCCCCTGCCCGGTTTCTTCCACTTCCCACGGAGCGCGCAGTTTCCTGTCCAGCAGTTCGTCCCCGAAGACATCCCGAATCGGACCGCTCTTAATGATACTGCCGTCGAACAGCACGGCGGCCCTCGACGCGAGATAGGGTATCTCCGTGTAATCGTGAGTGACGAAAAGCGTGGTGAGACTCATTTGAGCGAGCAACCGCCCCATATCGGACAGCAGTGACTTGTGCGTCGGATAGTCGAGGGCGGCGAAGGGTTCGTCCAGGAAGAGGATCTCCGGCTCGAGGGCGAACGCCCTGGCGAGGCTGGCCCGTTGCGCTTCCCCCCCGGACAGGTGGCGGGCGGAACGCGCGGCGAGGTGCGAGATGCCGAATCGCTCGAGCCAGATCCGGGCGCGCGATTTGGCTTCCCTGGCCGCCACGCCCCGGATGCGAAGACCGATGGCGATATTTCGCTCCACCGTCATATCGAGCAGCAACGCTTCCTGGAAGACCGACGCGGTCCTGCGGCGGAAAGCCGGAAGGTTCCTTTTGTTCACGAGCTCGCCGCCGAGGGTGATGCTCCCGGAGGAAGGCGGCTGCAGCATGGCGAGGGTCTGGAGAAGGCTTGTCTTGCCCGCGCCGTTGGGTCCCACGACGGCCAGGACCTCACCCCGGTCGATCGTCAGCTCGTCGATGGAAAGGATTTGCTTCCCGCCGCGGACCAGGCGCAGGTCCTTCACCGCCAGCGCCGGAGCAGTCGTCGTTGTCCGTGTTGCCGGCGCCTCCCGGCTTTTGCCTTCCATTTTCACTTTCACGTTCAACTATCCCGCCCCCGCTGCTGGAGGTGGCTCAGCACCGCCGTAATGAAGAAGGAAAGCAGCAGGAGTATGATGCTGAGGGCGGTGGCCAGTTCGAATTTCCCCTTGGAGACTTCCAGGACCGTGGCCGTCGTGAGCACTCGCGTGTACCCGCGCACGTTGCCCCCGACCATCATGGATGCCCCCACTTCGCTCACCACGCCGCCGAAACCGGCTATAACCGCCGCAAGGATTCCCAGCCGGGCTTCCCACAGGAGCAGAAGCAGGTACTGGATGCGATTCGCCCCGAGGGCCAGTATCTGCATCCGCAGTTTCGGGCTGACGGTCTGGATGGCCGCCAGCGTAAAGCCTGCCACGATGGGGGAGGCGATAACCGCCTGCGCGACGATCATGGCCGTCGGGGAGTAGAGGAGGCCGAAAAAGCCGAGCGGGCCGTACCGGGTGAGGAGGAGCCACGTGGCGAGCCCGACCACTACGGGCGGAAGCCCCATGCCGAAATTGACGAGGCTGACCGTGAAGCCGCGCCCGAAGAACCGGGTAAGCGCCAGGGCCGTCCCGACGGGAATCCCTATGAGGACGCTGATCAGGGTGGACGTGCCCGAAACCTGGATCGTGCGCCAGGTGATGTTCAGTACATCAGGGTCCAAAGTCACGAGCAGCTTGACGGCCTCGATCACCCCTTCTACGATAACGCTCAACGATGCGCCTCCTGCTCCGGTTTTTGACCACGAAAAACACGAAAAAGCACGAAAAGGGGATGAACTGTTTCTGCTGGTTCCCATGCAGGAGCGTGGGAACGCATATGCTTCTTTGTGCTTTCGCGCCTTTTGCGCCTTTCGTGGTCGATCGCTTTCTACATCTGCTTGCCCGCATCCGGGAAGAAGAGCGACTGGCCGAACTTTTCCTTCCCGAAGTCGCCGATCATCTTCTGGGTTTCGGGAGCCACCATGAAATCGACGTAGGCTTTGGCGCCTTCGGCGTTTACCTTGTCGAACTTCTCGGGATTAACCTGCATTACGTGGTAGATGTTGAGGAGCGACTTGTCGCCTTCGGAGAGGATGTCCATCTTGAGATTGGCTTTTTGCGCCAGGTAGGTGGCGCGGTCCGTCAGTGTGTAGCCATGCTTTTCGGAAGCCATGGCGAGGGTTGCTCCCATGCCCTGGCCGGCCTCCTGGTACCACTTCGCTCCCTCTGTTGTTACATCGGCCTTCTTCCAGAGAGACTTCTCCATCTTGTGCGTCCCGGAATCGTCGCCGCGGGAGACGAAGACCGCGCCCTTCTCCGCTATGGCCTTGAGCGCTTCGGGGGCCGATTTACCCTTGATCCCCGCCGGGTCGTCGGGCGGTCCCACGAGGACGAAATCGTTGTGCATCACGAGCTGATAGTTCGTTACGGCTCCCGAGTCGACCAGCTTCTTTTCCGCGGCGGGCGCGTGGGTCAGGAGTACGTCCGCCTCTCCCTTCTCGCCCATGGCGAGCGCCTGCCCCGTGCCGACGGAAATCGTCTTCACCCTGTAACCGGTTTTCTTTTCGAACACCGGGTTCAAAACGTCCAGAAGCCCCGAATCCACGGTGGAGGTGGTGGTGGCGAGTATGAGATCTTTCGTGTTCGGTTCCTGCTTTGCTTCCTGTTTGTCGGCCGCCGCGACGTAGGTATGCGCATACAATGCCGATGCAACCAGGCAGAAGAACAACACCAGGGTAGAAACGCGGGACTTCCTGAACATGGTGAACCTCCTTTTCGTCCTTTTCGATTCATGACTCATGGATTTTGTTTGTACGCCTACACTCCTGTTATGTCTATTCTGATACAAAGGGAGATAACACAACCGCGGCCGCCGTGCAAGGTCAATCAAGCGGCATACGAGGGCGGGCGTCGGCGGGCGCCGCCGGGCAGAGTCCGGCAGCGGGCAGAACCTCCGGTCCCCCTCCGCTCCGGGTTCCATTGACGGCCTCGCAAGGCTGTGCTATCTGGAGTGTCGTGGCATGTGGAGGTTCGTTTTCCGGCGAACGGCCATGGGTTCGTTGCACACGGGGAAGGACGAAAGCCTCCCGGAACGTCAATCCCGCGCAAACAGCGAACTTACCGGTAATGCGCAAACTCTGTTTAAGGAAGGTGGAAATGGCAACCCGCTTTATTCGTCTCGTCCGTCCCGTTCGTTTCATTCGGCTTTTCCTGATCGCCCTGGCGACATGCGCGGGGCTTCTCGCTGTTGCGCTTCCCGCTCCCGATGCGGCCGAAAGGACCGAAAGCGGCGCCGTGAGCGGCGCGGGCCGGTTCTTTCTCATGGGGGATGGGCGTATCCATATCAAGAGCGCCCGCAACGGAGTGGAGGCGGATGTGAATCTCTTGAATCCCGACGGCTCCTTCAATGACGAAGCGTTCACCAGAATCGACGAGGTATTCGGCTTCCCGACCGCGGAGAAGGGAGAACACATCTCGCCGCGGCTTCTCTTCATGCTCGACTATTTTTCGGACCAGGTCGCCCCCGGCAAGATGATCAACATGGAATCGGGTTACCGGAGCCCCGAATACAACAATAAGCTGAGGGACGGCGGAGCCAACGCCGCAAAGACGAGCGTGCATATCGACGGCATGGCGCTGGATTTCAATATCGAGGGCGTCAACGGAAAGGACCTGTGGGAACTGGTGAGGAGCAAGAATTGCTGCGGGGCGGGCCACTACGGCGGGGCCAACATTCACCTGGACGCCGCCCGGCCGAGGTTCTGGGAAGCGGCCTCATCCGGCGTCGGCACGGGTGAAAGCGAATTCAATCGTCGCATGTACCTTTCCACGGACTTCGATTCCTACTCGGTGAGCGCGGGAACGGCGGCGGGCAGCGGCGCCGGGTCGGTGAGCAGGGTCGCGACGGTGAGCAAGATTGGAGCCGGAAGCGGGGCTGGAATCGAAGGCCGGAGCGTGACAGCCGCCGGCATGAAGCCCGGAAGCGCAACCGGAGCACATGCCGCAACGGCTCCGGCGGCGGGCCGAACCGAAAGCAGGGTCCGGCTTTCCCTCTCGTCGGTGAGCGATTTCGGGTTCGGCGTCAAGCCCGTCGCATCCCTGGTGTATGACGCCGAGGGGCATCACGTGGTGAAGACCGTGCCCGTCAAGACGGCCGACGGGACCGCCGCCGGCGCTGAAACCGCTGCGGGCGGTTGCATCATGATCCCGGACAGAAAGGCGTCCCGCTTCATCTACGTCGATCTCCCGCCCGATTTGCGCCCCGGCAGATATAGAATAAAGATGGAATTCTGCAACCGTCCCTTCGAACAAATGCCCCAGAGCATCGTGTCCAACGAGATGGAAGTTTCGGCCGCGGCGAGGTAGGGTGTGGAACGGCCCTTGCCGGGTGTACCCGGACGCCAACGTTGCGGACTCAAACCTCGCATCGTCGCCCCCGCGAAAGCGCAGATCCAGGCGTTCCAACATTTCCTGGACCACCTTCGCTTTCGCGGGGACTTCCGATGCTCCACTCCTCTGCAGGGTTGATCTCCTTGGTCTTCGGCGCGCCCCGCAAGTTAAAACCCCGATGAAAGTCGTCTCGAACCATGGTCGACTTGCTCAGAGCGGACGAGCGCTTGAGCCGGACCAAGCTTCGCGCGCCCACACACCGGCTGAAAACGATTTCGGTAGGCGCTATTCTCATATGCAACCGTCTGCAAGGCCGAACGTTCGTGACGCCAATACCGCCCGCCGCCCTTGAATGCTTCGACCGCCTCGATTATCATATCCTCGAGCGATTCCTCGATCTCCATTTACCTTACCGTCAGCACAACTCCGGCCGGACGGGGCCGGTATAATGAAACACGGCGCTTTCCCGCTTCGAAAGCGCCCGATCCGCGTAAAGCGGTACAAACAAAGAGGGACAAATAATGAACGTCGAAGGCGACCTGGTATTGATTTACATGGACAGGCAACCTGCGTTTTTCGCCCGTATAGAAGAGATTTCCCCGGACCCCAAACCGGACTGGTGGCAGGTGAAGATGCTGGTGCTGCAGGTCCCGCTTATGGTGATTACCTGGATACTGCGCGAAGCCTACATAAACGGAACCGAATTCACGATGGGCGGGCGGCCCGTGCGGCTCGAAAAGGTGGTTTCGCCGGAAGCGGAGGAATCCGCGTCCCGGAAGGAGGAGACCACCGGCAGGAAATCCCTGGACGCCCCGCGGGACAGGTTCGGTGCTCCCCTTGAAAGCAAAGAAGGCAAGCCGGAGAAAGATTCCGCGCGCGACTCGAACGACGATTCAGCCGGGTCCGGGTCGGACGAAACCCCTGAGCCGCGGAAGGAAAAGGGCAAGGTCGTGTCCCTGTTCGACAGGCAGAAGAAAAATCATCGTTCGTGATTCCCGGTGATTGTTCGCGCCCTTTTCCGGCGCCTGTTCCCCATGACGTGACATCGCGCCGCATTGCAGGGCATGAAATCACCCGGCATGGACCTTCACGACGCTCCACGATTCATGACGCGTCACGGTTCTTCATGGTTCTTGCGCCACCAGTGGTCGTGCCCTTCGAACCACCATGCCTTGGAATCGGTGTGCAGGATTTCGTCGGCCAGCTTCTTTCCGATTTCCGTCCCGAGCCGCTGGAGGGCGAAGCAGATCCAGTCCATGGCGTAGCGGTTCCCGAGATCGCTCTGCTCCTTGAGTTCCAGGATCAGGTCGATCTGGTCCGCATCGTGGACGAGCTTCGAAGCGAGGCTGTCCCCCGCCCGGTATTCCTCCATGATTTCCCTGTAGTCTTCCCCGAACGGGAGGGTCTCCGCCAGGTCGTCGATGGCGGCCCGTTCGTCCGGCTTCACGTACTGCTTGTTGACGTAATTGAGGTCTCCAGTCCGTGATTCGGGAACATCGTGGAAAAGGCAAAGCATGACGATCCTGAGCGGGTCGGGGTGCTCGACCATCCGGGCCATCGTGTACCCGATCATCGCCACGCGGAATGAATGCTCCGCAACGGACTCCCGTCCGGACCCGAGGAACTGGTATCCGGACCGGGGAGTCTTTTTCAGCATCCCCAGTTCAAAGAAGAAATTTATAATGCTCCGGGCGGATGGTGCGGACGATGCGGATGGCGATTTGCGGGCGCTTCTTTCCTCTCCCGCGACGTCGTTCGGTTCTTTTGAATCCTTCATGCAGGCCGATTTTTCCTTTCCACGAAAAAAGATTGTAATATTTATATATTTTATCACATTACAGCACATCCGGCTATTGCCGGCGGGCGGATTTGATGTTCTTATTGATATTGAGTAGTTACATAGCGTGTTGGAAGCTTGGGTTTCCAACCGCCGGCGCTTTCCGCATCGGGGGCGTTGAAGATGCGCTCCCGAGCCGTCGAGGTGTTTCGAAGGTATAAATATCAAGGTATTCCGGAGGTCATTCCGATGGATAGAGGCGGCAAATCCGTGGTCGGCGATCTCGTGCAGCAGGCGCTCCGGAAGCACCCCGCCTTTTCGGCCAATCCCCTGGGGGACTGGAAGGAGATGATGGGCGAATCCGCGGCCCGCTCCTCGCAACCGATGTCGCTCAAGAAGAAAGTCCTCAAAGTCGTGGTCCACGATTCCATATGGAAACACCACCTGGAGTTGAACGCGGAAGCCCTGATCGCCAAAATAAACCGAGGGCGCCCCGAACCCATAGTGGAAAAGATCGTCTTCAAGATAGGCGAAGTGCCCGAAACGATGCCGGTCATCAATCCCAACCATCAACTGCTGGAGAAGATGGGTTCCAAGCGCCGTCGCGGCAAAAGCAAAAGAAAAGTCCCTCTCCGCGGGCTTACCGAGGAAGAAAAGGACCTCCTGGCCGCCCTCCCCGATCCCGAGCTGAGGAAGATCGGCAAACGACTCCTTGGCCGCCTGCCCCTCGAGGAGGAAGAAATGGCGGGGGAGTAGGCCGCGCAGGTCAAAACAACCGGAGCGAATCATGATGAAGGCCGCGGGTCCAACCGGAGGTCCCGTTGCGCCATCCGGCCGGACCCGCGGACCGCGGCCTTACAAAGGATCGTCACACCCGTCGGTTCCCGGCGCTTTCCGTTCCACGGATCGCTACGCCTTCGCGCCGCCCGCGCCCTTCGCACTGTTGAAGCACAACGGACCGGAGCCCTGAAAGTCCACCGAACTTCCGTAGAAGGACTCGTAGCGCCGGGTAAAGCTCTCCCAATCCAACTGGTGCTCCTGGGTGCCGTGGTGCTCGACCGCACAGGCCGCGGTTATGCTTCCCATCTGGCAGCATATGGCAATGTCCCTGCCGTCCGCCCATCCCTTCAACAGACCGGCCCGGAATGCGTCTCCGGCCCCTGTCGGATCGCAGACTTCCCGTACCGGCGCGGCGGGGATCATGATCTTGTTCCCCTGCATGTCGAGAATCGCCCCTTCGGGACCCTGCGTGGTGATCACCACCTTGACGTTGCTGTACAGGGTATCCATGTTCCATCCGGTCATCTTGAGGAAAAGCGAAAGTTCGTATTCGTTGGAAATAAAGCACATGGCGCCCGCAACGGCTTCCCGCAGCTCGTTCCCTTTCCAGATGTTGAGACTCTGTCCGGGATCGAAGAAGAAAGGCGCGCCCGCTTTGCGAGCCCTTGCGGCGAGCCCCATCATATCGGTCTTGTTGCCCGGACCGATGAACACGGCGGCGTCGCCGGCATAGTCATCCAGGACCGGCAGGTCCGCCTCGTGGGCCATGGCGCCGGGATTGAAAGCCGTGATCTGGTTGTCGTCGAGGTCGGTCGTTATGTAAGCGCCGGCGGTCAGGACCCCGTGGACCGGTTTGATCCACTTCGTCGATAGACCGAGCGCGGCGAGGTGTTCGGCATAGCGGTTGAAATCGTCTCCCGCGGTGGCTACCAGGTATGGACTTTCACCGAGGAGGGCCAGCGTGTAGCCTATGTTGCCCGCGGTGCCCCCGAACTTCTCCACGAGCGCGTTGATATTGAAGCACACGTTGAGGATATGGATCTTATTGGGAAGGATATGGTCGGCAAAATAGCCGGGAAAATCCATTATCCGGTCGTACGCCAGTGAACCCGAAATAAAGATGTGCATTCTCGAATCTCCCTTTACTGTTAAAAGACATGCTCACTCACAGAATAAAGCATCGGCGGCGCGCCAACAAGGCGCGGGACGTGAACTGCGAGGCTTTCCCGGTTTTTGATATGTAGAGAGCCGGCCG
Organism: uncultured Syntrophobacteraceae bacterium; assembly: GCA_964407285.1. Classification (GTDB taxonomy): domain Bacteria; phylum Desulfobacterota; class Syntrophobacteria; order Syntrophobacterales; family Syntrophobacteraceae; genus CAYOVG01. The sequence continues at coordinate 1,555 of CAYOVG010000102.1, read as the reverse complement.
TGCTACGGCGCGCTGCTCGGGACCGTTCGGAAAATCCGTTTTTATCCCCGTAAAGACGTCCCCGGACCCAAGGTTCTCTATGGACCATTGCCCGGAATTTTAGTAGGATAGCTTGATTCCTCCGCATGCCGGCCATCTCCGGCGTCCGGGGGAATCGATCCCCGATCGGCCCACGGCTCTCGATCGGGGCGGCCGTTCCAAGGCTATCCGAACTTTAGACTCCAGTGAAGAGGGACTACAAAATGAAGACCTTATCCGTCAAGCAAATTCTTCTTTCTTTCGGCTTAATTATCGTTTTTGCCCTCGGGATCGGCGTTTTCTCCGCCCGGGCCGGTAACATAAGAATCACCATGACGGACGGGACCTCGGTGGAAGCCCCTTACTTCTGGGAGGAGAGCGGCCAGATCGTCTTCAACGTGGCGGGTGGACGGGCCGGCATCCCCAAGGAACAGGTCGTTTCCATCAAGGAGGTCCTGGAGACGCGGGCGTTCGACCCGCACGTAATGACCGGAACTCCTCAGAGGGTCAGCACCAATCCCCAGGAAACCCAATTGCGGGAACTGATTGCCGCCAACCTGCCGGTGAATTCCACCCGCGAGCAGCTAAGCAGCGAGGACTGCGCGCGTTTGCTCCAGCCCGCCGACGCGGCGAAGCACAGAGAACTCTCCAAGGAAACCACCTACATGCCGCTCTTCACGCAACGGGGCGAATACAACCAGGTGGTGCGCGGACCCGGCGGCAGTCCCCTGCTGATCGTGCAAAGCGTCCTGAGCAGCCGGAGCAACCTGGTCAGATACGGCTTCGAGCTTGTCCTCTACGATGAAGAGGGCAAGGTGCTCCACAGGAAAGACTGCCAGGTATCGGAACTCAAAATAGAGCCCGCCTCGCTCAGGAAGATCGGCATCCGGGGTGAGAAATTCTACTCCGTTGTCGCCATGGTGGAACCCGATGCCAGGATCAAGCGCTACGAATTGATGGCCGGAAAGCGTTAGCAGGTGAGAAGGGGCTGTGAAAAACCAGCCCCTTGCGTTTTTCCTTGGATCGGAGAGGAATACAGTCTCCGGCTTTTCCCATCTGACAATAACTGTCTCGAAATCAGAGAAAGGGGTGTTAAAGATGTCGTCTCGGCGCCACGGTCTGTAGTACAATGCAAATAATTGATAATGCTGAATTACCTTTCCTGAACAGTAAATACCATCGAAAAAAGTAAAAATAATACACACCCATCCAGTCCTTCACGGGTTCATTTCCAAGACGATAATTTCCGTTCTATATCCATTATTTATACCTACTCGCAAAGAAGGCGCGGTTTTTGCTTACCTATTGAAATACCCGAAGAAACTAACGTGCCACCTGTCCGATCCCGGAATTGAGATCCGCACCCGGCAACGACGCCGGTTTGCGACGCGGATTTCGGCGTCGGCTGCAACGGCAATGGCTGCCGGAATAGATAAGCGAAGGAAAAAGTGTAATGGTTCAAAAAACGGGTGTCGCCACCAAAACCGTCAGCGCCGAGGAGTACGGCCTCCGCCTCCAACGCCTGACCAGGGCGTAT
>CAYOVG010000101.1:0-19421 GCA_964407285.1 uncultured Syntrophobacteraceae bacterium | reverse complement strand
TTAATGGTATAATTCCCGCCATAAGCTGTCAAGCAACGTGGGCGAGAATCACCGAAAATTCTGATATGAATTATGCGATGCGATCGCCACTACCGGAGGGCGTACGGGAACGGCGAAAAGACGCCATGGTTTGCGAGAAACCGGATGCGGAGCGAACGCGTGGCGCGAAATGCGTGACTCGCAACCCGGTTACGAGGAACCGGACTCGTAATCCGCGGCCCGCGGCCCGTTATCCGCAACCCGCAACGGACAATCATCGACGGGATAGCCGTACCGGGCAAAGATGTGAGCCCAGGCCGAGGAGATCCTTTCCACCTGTTCCGGGGCAAGAACGTGCCGGTTGGGACGGTAGTCGTTTCTGGAAGCCAGGAAACTCCGGAGCCGAGGCCGCACCGCCTCGATTCCGCCGTATCCCAGGAATTCGTAAACCCTGGTCGCCTCGCGCTCCGCATCGGCAACGAGGTCTTCGTATTTCAGCCTCATGTAGTTCTCGGGATTCAGGGAATCCCGCGCGCGGTCCAGGCAGTCCTCCATCCGCACCCATGCATCGAGAACGAACGCCTCGATCGCCTCCCGTGAAACCCTGTTGAAGCCGTAAATGCCGAAAAGCTTATCCCAGAGCTTGAGACACGACGCAAACACGGTATACGGATTTCGCACGATATGGATGAACCGCGCATCGGGATAGAGGCGCTGCAGCAAATCCACCTTGTACGTGTGGGTCGGAGACTTGAGAACGAGTCTTCCGCTCTCGCCGATGGAAATCTCCCGCGCAAACAGCCGGAAACTCCTTTCCCAACGCTTCAACTCCTTCGCGGACAGGGACGCCGGGGCGGCATAATCCTCGAGACACTTCATCACGCCTTTCGGAAACAACAGCGCCTCGTAGATGGACGGCGCCCCGAGAGCGAGAAGCGCGAACTCATCCTCCTGGGGCGATTCCATGGAAATCACCATGTTGTCCATCGGTCTTTGGACCGCCCCCTTCGAATGCTCCAACTTCGCGATCCATTCCTTCGTGAGAAGGAAATGGTGAGGATTCATGCAGGCGTACGTGGAAGGGTAGTGATGGTTCGGGTCCGAGCAGAGCAGTTCATGCAGGAAGGTGGTGCCGGACCTCCAATGCCCGATGATGAAAATGGGTTCCCGGATGGAACTCTCCGCGGACGCCCCTCTGAAAGACAGATTCTGGAGCGCGCCGACAAAGCTGTAAATGGGGCCCGACAGCGTCATATAGAGCGCCGGCAGAATGGCCCCGGGAGCGACGTTGAAGCGATGCCTGAAAAGCGTCCTGCCCCATGCGGGCAGTCCCATCTGGATGTAGGCCGACGGGCCTTTCCGGGCCTCGCTTCCCTTGCGGCGAAATATCACTTCCCCCCTCCATTCGCGCGGCGACAAACGTTTGCATGACCCAAAAGCGCGTTTTGCATGACCCAAAAGCGGCATGCGAAACGACGGTCCGCGTCAGCCCGGCGTCCCCTCGGCCAACGCGACGATATTCATCCCGGACAATTACCGGTCCGTCGCGGTCCGCCCGCGTTCGGCCTAGTTCCTGGGTTTCGTCACCATGCCGTGCAGCCGGTCGAATATCGCCTTGAAAACCATACTCACCTGTCTTCTTAGAAATATCAGGCTCCCACCTATTCCAATAAGAATCGGGAACAGGATACGAAACAGGTTCTGTCCCGCCGCCGGATCGATGTAAGCATACGCCGTCTCAGGGGTTACCGCCAGACCACACAACACCACGCAACCAATAACACGCAAAACGAACCCGAACCAGGCAAACATACGCGACTCCATTCCAAACGCTCTGCGAAAAAACCATCTCAAAACGGAAAGAACCGCTCCCGACCGGCAATGCTTACCCACTGCCGCCGGGAACCGGCGCCCTCGATCCACTCAGCCGATGGCGACTGCATACCGAATACCGGATCATTGCGGAAGCCGGGATTCCTCGGAGGCTCAGCCATGCCCCCTCAATGATCGGATGCAAGAACAACGCCACACTCACAAAGCGACCCACGGCGGCGTCACCTCAAATGATCTCCCCCGCGGAATCCGGAATCCAGCAAAGCCGCCCGTCGCTCAACTCGATATGATACCACCCTCTCCTTTCTTCCAGCACGATGAACTCAGTCCCCGCATGCAGAGGCTCCTTGAAGCTCGGTTCGAACACCACCCCATCGCCCTTTCGCGCAACCACTTCCTTCACCGTGACGACCCCGGCCCGCGTCCGGGCCTGCTCATACGCATCGGCGGCAAGGGAGCCGGCCAGGAGAAGACTCACCACCGCGCACGCCACTACGCCACTGCGTATTCCCGGCTTCTTGCGGAAAAGGTAAACCCCCGAAAGAAGCCAGATCAGGTTGAAGAACAGGAGAAAGAGCCCCGCGCGCACGGGAAGGCTCAGATCATAGCGCCAGAAAAACAGCGTCTGAAGGACCTTCGTCTCGGGCTTCGCTTCAATTTTGTCCGGACACCGGCTTCTGGCGTAGGCCAGATTCTGCTGAAGGTTCGCATCGTGGGGAATGAACCGTTCCGCTCTGCGGTAATTCAGTATGGCCCTGCCCAGGTCGCCCAGGCGGAAATGGATGTTTCCAAGGTTATAGTACAACCTGCCGTTCTCGATCCCTCCCTCCCGCGCTATGCGTTCGAAGGAGAGTGCCGCCTTCAGGAACAGGTCCCCGGCTTTCCGGGGGTTGGTCGGGACGAGGTCGTTCGCCTGCCGGAAGGACGATTCGGCATCCCGGTAGAGTGCGAGCATCCCGGCTTTATCGAGGGCCCGCGCAGTTTCCGAGTACCCTGCGATAATCCCCCCGGAAAGCAGCAAGATTGCAACAATCGCTTTAAGCATGGTTTCGCCCTGAATCCTTCATCTCGAACGCCACGCTACGGTCGAGAGTCCCGACGACCTCCACGGCGTTGCGCACGAGTTCATCGAACCCGGCCCCGGCGGACGCTCCCCCACCGTAACTCCCTTGTTCGCAGGCCGCGAAAAGCTCTCCGATCCGTGCGGTCAGCGCGGCGTCGACGCCGTGGTCTTCCAGCCGGCGTCGCACATCGAGAAAAGTGAGCGACGCCGCCGGAAGGGCCAGCCTGTCCCCCAGGTAGGTCCGCACCGCTTCGAGAAGGACCGCATGCGCATCCCCGCCGATCCCGCTCTCCCCTCCCGCGGCCAGTTTCTCCACCTTCCGCCTGAATACGGCGAAGGCTTTCCTGGAACGGTCCCTCCGCGGGTCCGCCGTTCGCCGGCGGCGAACCGTCACGAAGATCAGCAGCGAAACATATCCCAGAAACGGGACAACGGAGGCGGCCACCCAGGCGGGCGAGCGCACCAGGGAGGACAACCTGTAGCCCTGGTCCTCCAGGATGTCCGGACCTTCATAGTTGTGCGCTATTCCCTGCGACCAGTCTTCGAGTTCGCTCCGGACCCGCACGCCGGGTTCACGCCCCTCGATATCGGCTTCCGTGACCACCCGGGCCGGCTTGACCTGAATGGGAATCGGGTTGCTCCCGGCAACCCTGTATTCGCCCCGTTCCGGATCGAAATAGGAGAAGCCGATCGGTGGTATGACCCGCACACCGTCGCTTCTGGCCCGGAGGGTCCGCGTAAAGACCTTTGAGCCGTCCCGTACGACCCCGGCGGAGACTTCATCGGGAATCTTGAAGTCTTTTTCCAGTTCGGGATCGTGAGCGAGCGAAGGCAACTCCACGTTGTCGAGGTACTCGGGCCCGCTGATGGTCGCGGTGAGGGTGATCGGGTCCCCAACGCTCACTTCCGTGGGAGTCGCGGCGGTCTCGATCCGGTACTCACCCACGCATCCCGAAAAATCCGCCGGCCGGCCCGCCTCGGGAAGCGGCATTACCGTGAGGGCGACCGGACCGGATACGGCCACAAGGGTCTTATAAGTGTTCTTTCGGCCGGAACTGAAAAAATCATCATTAAAAAAGCTTTCCAGGGGATTTCCCGGCCTCTGGGACCGCGGCCTCGACAGGGTCTCCACCACGCGGCACGAGGCGGTCGATGACGGGATATCGAAAGCTCCGGCCTCCACGGCGTGAACCAGCTTCTTGAAGGTAAGCGTCATGTAGGGTTTCCCGTCGATGTTCTTGCTCCCCTTCTCCGCAACCACCGTACCCTGTCCCAGCGGTACCTGGTAGTACTGCTTTCCGGGTTCCTGGTCCACCTTGGGGTCGCTCAGTGTAAGCCCCTTCTGTTCCATGATGGGGAGATTGAAAGCGGCGCTTTCGACATCCCTGCCGAGATACCACGTGACCGTGAGGACTACCGGCTCTCCCACGTAGAATTTCGTTTTCGAAAAACTCAGCTCGAGGCGAAAATCCTCGCTGGTCTCGGGCGGCGCCACCCGAAGGGCGATGGGCCGAGTCTGCAACGTCTTCGATCCGGCGGCGACCGGAATCGCAGGAATTTCATACTCTCCGGTCTTGCTCGCCGTCAGGCGATAGGAGTCGATATACCCGCGCGATTCCTCTTTGGTCATCTTTCCGTTGATGATGGTGATGGAAGAGCGGCTGTTGTTTTGCCTGCCGAGGAATTCCACGGTGAACCCCTCGAGGGCGGTGAGATCGGGGGAGGCGCTTCCCGAAGGCATGTCGGCGCCGTCCACGCGAATCTGCAACACGAAAGGTTCGCCCATCGCAACCGTATCCTTTTCCACCGACGCGCTCACGGAGACACCCCCGGCCGGCGCGGCCCCCGCAACCGGCGCGACCGGAACCGCCGCGCAGAACGCGGCGAGAAGGCAACTTACCGCATATACGAGGAGACGTTCGAAACGTCCCGCTCTCCTTTTTGCCGGACGATCGACCATAATCACCAATCCTTATCCACCGCCCGGTATCCCCCGACGGCGGAACGCTGGAGCATGAGACGGTTCTCCTTTTCCTCCCGCAGAATATCTTCGGCGAGGTCCCGACCTGCCGACGCGGCGCCCGCCGGGTCCGGACCCGCGGCCACGGCGGAATTGCGTTCTTCCGTTTTCTCGCCGGGCTGCGCATTGCGTCCATGCGCCCCTGCCTCCTTTCGATCCTCGCCGGACTGCCCCGATGCGGATTCGGACGCCTGCTTCGACTGCTCGCCCTGCCGTTCGGGAGATTCGTTCCCGGCGCTCCGAGCCCCCTGCCGTTCCTGCTCGCCCTGCCGGTCATTCCGCCGGTCGGCTTGCCCGGCATCCTCCCGCCGGACCTCCCGTCGCCCCGAATCCGGAGATTGCGAATCCGGAGATTGCGAATCCGAGGATCGTGAATCCGGGGATTGCGAATCCGGGGACTTCGATCCATCCTTTTCGGCGTTTTCCTGTTCCTGCTTGATCCGGTCCATCAGGTCCTTCATCCGGATGCGCACGACTTCGATATTGGCGGCGGCGTCCTGGAGGCCGGGATCGAGCCTCAGCGCGTCCTGAAAATGGCGGACGCCGGTTCCATATTCGGCAAGGGCTTTCTCCAGGTCGCTTTCGAGGAGCTTCTCTCCGGCCGCAAACGCCGTATTGCCCATGTTGTAGCGGGCGCGGGCCTCCAGGGCGGGGTCTTCGGCGCGCAAAGCCGCCTGCTCGAAGGCTTCACCGGCCTTGTCGTACTCCCCCTTCCCGTAAAGGGCGTTTCCCATGTTGAACTCGATCTCGGGCGACTCCGGCAGGGCGGTTTTTGCTTCCTCGTAGGCTTTCAGGGCTTCATCGTATTCTCCGGCCTCGTAGCGCTCGTTACCCCTGGCGACCAGGCCGGCAGCGGACTCCGCATGGAGAACGGCGGGAGCCGCAAGAAGCCCCGAGGACAGGCAGAGCAATACAGCCAACGCGGATGCTCTTTTACGTTCCCTTACGAGCGATTCGACCAGCAGCAGCACGATCCCGGCCCCCAGGAACAGCTGGAACTTCTCCTCGTAGCGCCTCATGGCCCTGGATTCGACGTCCCTCTTCTCCGCACCCGCGATGAGGCTCCGATAGACGCCGCCCAGGTCGAAGTCGCCGACGGCCACATTGAGGTACTTTCCGCCGGGCGTCGCATCGACCATCTTCCTGAGCGTGTCGGCGTCGAGGCGGGACCACACCTCCCGCCCCCGGTACTGCACGAAAGTCCGCTCTCCCTTCTCGTTCTTCGTGGGGATGCGCTGCCCTTCGTTCTCGTCTCCCAGACCGATGGCGATGAGCCTGATCCCCCGCTCCCCGAGTTCCCGCGCGGCGTCCACGGGGAAGCTGTCCTGGTCCTCCCCGTCGGTGATGAGGATCACATCCTTGTACCGCTTCAGGTGGTCGGAGAAGACATCGTCCTTGACCATGCGCAGAGCGTCGCCTATAAGGGTCCCGCCCCGGCTGACGCTGTCGACTCCGATATCGTCCAGCGCCATGCGCAAGAACCCGTAGTCCTGAGTTAGGGGACACCGGAGCACGGCGTTTCCCGCAAAGACCACCAGGGCCACGCGGTCCCCGTCCAGTCCGTCCGCCAGGTCGCGGATGGACAGCTTGGCCCGTTCGAGCCGGTTGGGCTTGAGGTCCTCCGCGAGCATGCTCCGCGACACATCCAGGACGAGAACGATATCCCGGCCCTTGCGCTCGATCTTCTCCGGCCGGGGGTTCCATGCGGGCCGCGCGAGGGAAAAAACGATGCAGAGGAGCGCCGAAAGAAGGATTGCGGCTTTGCGCCACTGCCCGGCGCGGCTGACGGTAGCGTTGACGCGGGCGAGAAGCGCGGCATCGGCAAACGCCTTCAGCGCCCTGTCCTTCATGCGAAACCTGTACAGGAGGACCCCTGCAAGGAGCGGCAGGAGCCAGAACAGGTGAAGCATATCGGGATTTTCAAGCCTCATCTCGTTCATGGAATCCTCCTGAACACGGTGCTCAGCAAGACCTGTTCGAGGCACAAGGCGAACACTCCGGCAAGGACGAAGGGAACGAACCGCTCCGCATAGTCCACATAGCGCACGGATTCGATTTCGGTCTTCTCCATCTTGTCGATCTCTTTGTAGATCTCCTGCAGCTTGTCGCCTGAATCCGCCATCCAGTACGCGCCTCCGGTCGCGGCGGCAACGGCCTTCAGAGCGGCCTCATCGACGCCCGGTCCTCCGGGGACCTTGTAGTCTCCCAGGGGCGTCCTGATGGTCATGAAGGACTCCCGCCCGCCGATGCCTATGGCGTAAATCTTGATCCCCCATTCCGCGGCCAGTTTGGCGGCTTCCTCGGGGGTGCGCCTGCCGGCGTTGCTTTGCCCGTCGGTGAGGAGAATGATCACCTTGCTCTTGATTTCGTAGTCCCTGTCGGGAAGGGATGCGAATGCGGACGGATCGCGGCCCGCCGGGGGCGGACCGCCCGCGTCCGGTCCGCCCCCGGCGCTCTTCAGCGACTCCTCGGCGGTCCTCAGCCGTGCCGCCGCCAGGGCGATTGCATCGCCTATGGAGGTGCCGTCTTCGTTCTTGCGGGTAACCACGCGGACCGTGTCGATGAAGTGGTCCAGCGCGCCATGGCTGAGGGTGAGCGGGCAGACGGTATCGGGGGAGCGGGCGAAGGCCACCATTCCGATGAGGTCGTTGGGGCGGCCTTTGAGGTCCTTGCCGTTGCCGAGCACGAACTCCTTGAAGACCTTCTTCACCACATCGAGGCGGCTGACTTGCGTCCCGTCGTGGACGAGCTCCCGCCCCATGCTGCCGGAGCGGTCCACCACCATCTCGACGGCAATCCCCTCGCTCACGTCGCGCGCCGCCTCACGGCCCTGCTGCGGCCGCGCGAGGCCGATCGTGAGCAGGACGACGGCCGCGACACGCAGGGCGGCCGGGAGATGCCGAAAGCGCGTCCGCCGGGATTCACCGCTTGCGGCGGCGTTGCCGACCGACGAAAACCTGATGGTCCCCGTCCCCCCGCGCCGGACCGACAGCCGGAAGACCAGCGCCGCAACGGGCAGCAGCAGGAAGGCCCATGGAAATTCGAATCGCATCATACGGCTTCCGGCCTCCGTGCTTCGCTTTCCGTTTCCCCGGTTTTCGTTTCCGGGCTTTCGGTTTCCGCGGTTTTCGTTTTGCCGCCGTCCGTTTCCCCGGCTTTCGTCTCTTCGGTTTCGCCCCGGATGAACTCCTTGTACGCGTCGAGGATTTGCAGGGCTTCCTCCCGCGTGGACGTGCGTTCGGCGAACTTCACCAGGTCGCAACAGCGCAGGAACTCATCGAGGAGCGCCCGCCGCTCCGGCGAGAACGGGGCATCCCGGTTGATGGCCGCGAGGAATTCCTCGGTCGTGTACCTGGGGGCGCGCATTCCGAACCGGTTTTCGATATAGTGCCGGAGCACGTCCGAAATCCTGGAGAAAAACAGCTTGAACTCGCCGCGGTCGAGAAGTCCCTCGTCCAGGACCTCCCGGATTTGCCGGAAGGCGATCTCATGGGCGGGCGGGGGCGGCTCCGCTTCCCGCGCCCGCTTGCCCCTGCGCCGCCGCCACAGGTAAACCCCTCCGGCCAGGGCGGCCAGGGCCGCCAGGCATCCTCCCGCATAGAGCATGAAAGCGGTGTAATCACGTGGAAGATCGACCGGCCCGACCAGGGGGTTGAGCGTGAGGCGGCTTCGATCCTCGCCCAGCAGGGAACGGACTTTGATGGTAAGCTCCTCGGTTTCGATCCCGCGCCCGGCGGAATCGCCCTCCTGTGTCTCCCCGCGGGCGCCGCCGTCCCCGTCTCCCGGGGCGGAAGCTTTGTCGGAAAAGAAAATCCGCATGGGCTCGATCTTGTAGTCCCCCGACAGGAACGGCTCCAGCTTGTAGATCTTCCCGGTGCGTATACGGCCTTCGCCGGTCAGTTGCGGCGGTTCCTCGCGGTAGTCCAGTATGCCGAATCGGCCGAGCTTGTCGCCGAACTCCGGAAGCTTTACATCGACGCCTTCCTCGGCTTCGACCTCGATGGTGAACGTGACGGTTTCCGCGATGGTGACGGAGTCCTTGTCCACCACGAGGCGGGCCAGGACCGGGCCGCTCCGGTATTCCTTCCTGATTTCCGTTGCGGCCGGCGCTGCGGGCGTATCGGAGGTCGCTGTGGAAACGGCTCCGGAGGCCGCGCCGGGTTTGAAGGAACCGGCCGTATCGCGACTTTCGCACGATATGCAAAACAACGCCAACAGGACCGGAAGAAGGACGGACAGAAGGACCTTCAATACCGGAACACGTGATGGAATGTGTGACGGAATGCGTAAGCGGGCAATCACCATTCTATCTCCTGCGCCTGCGCTCTTTGAAGAACTTCACCAGGTCCGCGATGTACTCCCGTCCGGTCTGGACCCGGATTTCATCGATCCCGACGGAGCGGAAGAGGTTCCTCAGCCGCTGCGCGTTTTCCGCTCCGAGCTTCTCGTATTCCCGCCGCACCTGCGCCGAGCCGGTGTCGATGAGAACCACTTCGCCCGTCTCGGCGTCCTCCAGTTCGAGGAGCCCGACGTCGGGCAGGGACAGCTCCCGCGGGTCGGTAACGTTAACGGCGATGATGTCGTGCCGCCGGCTTAGAACGCGCAGGGGGCGTTCGAAACCCTCCGCCTGAAAGTCGCTGATGAGAAAAACCACCGCCCGCCTGGAAAGCACGCGTCCGATGTAGTCGAGCGCACGGGCGATGTCCGTTTTCGTCCTTCGGGCCTGGAAGGAGAGGATCTCGCGGATCACGCGGAGCACGTGCCGGGTCCCCTTTTGGGGAGGGATGAACATCTCCACGTGGTCGGTAAAGACCACGAGCCCCACCTTGTCGTTGTTCCTGATGGCCGCGAAGGCCAGGAGGGCGCAGATTTCGGCGGCGACTTCGCTCTTCGAGCGCCGGACGCTGCCGAACGCGCCCGATGCGCTCAGGTCCACCAGGAATATGACGGCAAGCTCCCTTTCCTCCCGGAAGCGCTTTATGAAGGGGCGTCCCATGCGGGCGGTCACGTTCCAGTCTATGGCGCGGACATCGTCCCCCGGCTGGTACTCCCGCACCTCGTCGAACTCCATCCCCCGCCCCTTGAAGACGCTCTCGTACTGGCCCGCCAGGACGTCGTTGACGGCCTTGCTGGTGTATATCTGGATGTAGCGGATCTTTTTGGCTAGTTCTCGGGGTATCATGATCGGGACCGGGATTGCGCGTTCGGTTGCGGGTTGGGTTGCGGATCGGGTTGCGGGTTGCGCGTTACGGGTTGCGAGTTCGAGTACTCGTAAACCATGGGCGCATTTTCATCGTTCATGGGAATCCCCCGGCAATGGCGATAAATCGTGTGACGCGGCCGCCCGACGCAATATCACGAGTATCATGAGGCACGGCCGCCCGATGAATTTACGGCACCTTGATGGTGTTGAAGATCAGCCCGATGAGGTCCTCCGGCGTCTTCTCCTCCGCCTCCGCTTCGTAGCTGACGATCACGCGGTGGCGCAGCACGTCCATGCCGACCGATTTCACATCCTGCGGGGTGACATAGCCCCGGCCCTGGATCAGCGCGTGCGCCCTGGAAGCCATGCAAAGAGCGATGGTCCCCCTGGGACCGGCCCCGTAGCGTATCATGCTCCCGATGTCGAGACCGTACTTTTCGGGGTTGCGAGTCGCCTGGATCACCCGGAGAATGTAGTCCTCGATCTTCTCGTCCATGTAGATTTCATCGGCCAGTTGACGGAGGCGCAGGATGTCTTCGGGAGTCAGGACGGGGGAGACGTCGCCGTTGGAAGTGGACCTCGCCATGCGCTTGAGGACCTGGTGCTCCTCGTCCATAGTGGGATAGGTCACCTTCACCTTCAGCATGAAGCGGTCCACCTGGGCTTCGGGCAACGGGTATGTCCCCTCCTGCTCGATGGGATTTTGGGTCGCCAGCACCATGAACGGCTCTTCGAGCTTGAAAGTGGTGTCCCCTATGGTGACCTGCCGCTCCTGCATGGCTTCGAGCATCGCGCTCTGCGCTTTGGCCGGCGCGCGGTTCACTTCGTCCGCCAGCACGATCTGGTGGAATATCGGGCCCTTTCGCACGTTGAAATCGCCGGTTTTGGGATTGTAGATCATGGTTCCGATGAGGTCGGCCGGCAGAAGGTCCGGGGTGAACTGGATTCGCTGGAAGGATGCCCGTATGGCGGAGGCCAGGGTAGTGACCGCGAGGGTCTTCGCGAGTCCCGGCACTCCCTCGATGAGAACGTGGCCATTGCAGAGCAGCCCTATGAGAAGCCGGTCGATAAGTTCCGTCTGACCGACTATGACGCTTTCGATTTCAGACCGGAGCCTTTGCAGCACTCTTGCCTCGGCCTGTACCGATTCACCGATTCTTTTCACATCAACTGTCGTCATCTCACTCCGCTCCCGAGGTAACCGCAAAACTCGGCGCTTCCTCCTTGGTCTCGATTATCCGCCATTTTCCGACTGAACGATTGCAGGCCCGACCCGGCACAGAGGAATTCTATGAGATTTTCGAAAAAAATCAAGATGTGGAAGAATCGTGCGAAACGTCGGGAAATGGTGCGAATTCCCGCTTGCTCGAGTGGATGAGTGAATGAGCGTGGGAGTGGATGAGTGGAGTGGATGTATGCTGTGAATGGCTGAAGTCGGGACTCTTTTGTCCGGTTACGACCGCCGGCCATGGTTTGTTCCTTACTCTAAATACTTACGACCGGGCACACTTCACCTTCTCTTTCCTTCAGTTCGCAGCCCACGTGCCGAACGGCGACTTCGTAATTTACTTAAGTACCTGAGCAGAAGTTTTTTAACATTTTGGATTGCGGCATCCCAAGTCTGCATCAGGAAGCGCCTCCCAAGTTTTGTTAAGAAACTCTTGATCACCTGCTTAAGGCCCTGTTTCGGGTACCGAAATCGACCATTCGAGGAGCATGGCCGGAGTCAACCGACACCACCTGCCGGCCTGTCGGGATACGCCTGATATGTATCACGCATCGGCGCCGCACTGAAAACGGCTCTCGCAGTGGCGTCAAAACAGGCTTTGGACTGGAAACACAAAATCCGTTAGTACCGGAAACAATGGAAGATCGTTCCAACCAGAAGATGAGCCGGATGCAAAAAGACGCGCCGGTCATTTCCCAAACGCGCATGGATTCCCCGCGCCGGTCGGCGCTCATGCGATTTTGTCGAGGAAATCGACGAGGACCCTGTTGAACTCCGCCGTATTCTCGAGGTTGCTCACATGAGCCGCATCGGGGATGACATGGAACTCCGATTTCGGGATTCGCTCGTGCATCTCCCGCATCAGGGAGGGAGGCGTCAGAGTGTCTTCCGACCCGACCACGAGCAGGGCCGGAACGCTGATTTTATCCAGGCGCCTGCACTGATCGGTCCTCGCCGCCTGCGCCAGGAGCGCCCCGCAGAGCCCGAGCGGGGAAGAGGAGACCATGGTCTCCCTGATCGACTCGATCGTTTCGGCGTGGACACTGAAGCTTCCGGGCGCAAATACCGTCTTCAGGAACGCATCGGCGAAGGCCGCAAGGCCGTCCCGCTTGATCGACTGAATCGCCGACTCCCGCCGCTGTTTTGATTCATCGGTGTCCGGCTTGCAGGTCGTGTCGCACAGGACCAGACCACGAACCCGCTCGGGGTAAAGCTCCGCCGTCCTCAATGCGACGGCCCCTCCCATCGAGAGCCCGCAGAGAACGGCTGCCTCGATCCCGAGGTGATCGAGCAACGAGCGGAGGTCCTCCACAAAGAGCCGATACGTGTACTGGCCGTCTCCCACGCCGCTCTTGCCATGGCCCCGCAGATCGTAGGCGATTACCCGCCGCCGGCTTTCGAGAAGATCCATCTGTGGACGCCACATCGCATGGTCGAAAGTCATCCCGTGCACGAAGACGACGGGAACGACGGGAGACGCTTCCCGTTTTCCCGCATCTTTTGCATCTTCTCCCGAGGGTCTGCCGGCATCTTTGCCCGTATCCACGTAGTAAATCCCGATTCCGTTGATCGGCGCTTCCATACCGTGTCTCCTTCCGTCTCCATAGTCTCCTTCGGAAACGACGGAGGCGAAACGGCATCCGCCGTTCCGCCTCCGTCGTTCTTCATCCCGTCAGGCAACTCACGGTAAATAATCCGCCACGAACTCGCATACCCGCGATTTGGAAGAAACCGCCGTTACGGCAGATCATTTCTCCGGAGTCGCCAAAACCTCGACTGATAAAATCCCATCCCCGCAAGACGGCATCCCAATACTGTTGAATCAACGTCACCCCCGCGTAAGGGGGGGTTCCGCAAACCTTGAAAGGCCCGGGTTCACGCTTACGCGATAATGACGTTGCCGGGCCCAAAGTCAACAACATTGGGGCGGCATCCTCAGTGGGCGTGCTCATGCATTTCGGCCTCATGGCCGGGATGGTCGTGGTCGTGAGCCCCGTGTTCGCCGGGATGATCATGGTCGTGGGTATGGTGGTCCGCGCCATGGGCATGTTCATGAATGTGTTCGTGCATATGCTCATGGGCATGAGCGTGGGAGTGTTCGTGCGAGTGCGTCTCACTCCCGTGAGTATGCTCATGGACATGTTTGTGGGTGTGGTCGTGAGCGTGCAGATGCCTGTGTTCGTGCTTTCCTTCCATCGTTTGCTCCTTGCGCCGCCCGATCGATTCCGTGCCCGTCCTCGTGCGTTGCGTACGGAAATGAAGGCGGAAGATAAATTACCAGGTATATTGCTATATTCTTATGAAATAATATCGCCTGCGACACCCCCGGTCAAGCACGGAGAACAGCACAAACACCGACGGAAGTCCCGTTTTCGGGCATGGTTCATAGACCATGTGTTTGAGGTGACACCTGGAAGGACGGTAAGTCCGAATGACGGCAAGTCCTCTCAAGCGTTGCCTCAAACACTTGAAACACATGGCCTATGAGTCATGCCGCCTCTTCGCATGCGCTCTATCGGAGAAATCTCCCAGGGGGCGGAATCTCCCCGGTTGACGGAATACTCCGTCAAGGATACAGTACGCTCGAACCTCCGGTCGCAGTTGCGGCACGGTCGAGCGACGAGCGACCGTGCCGCACTTGCGTTTGGAGACCGGTAAGAAGCCCCGGGCTGTTCTCTTTGATATTTGATAACGGTAGTTCTCACCAAATCGAGGAATCCAATGAACCGGAACAAGTTCGCCATTTCGGTCCTGGGGTATGACAGGCCGGGCATCATCGCCGCGGTATCCGAAGTGCTCCTGGAACACCGATGCAATATCGAGGACGTAAGCCAGACGATCCTCCAGACGGAATTCGTGGGCGCGTTCATCGCCTCGCGGCCCGACCGCGTGAACGAGGAGCAGGTGGCGGCAGGCCTGCGGGAGAGGCTCAGCCCCATGGGCCTGTCGGTGCTCGTCAAACCCATCGTGCAGGGGAACGAATGGGTCCCGCCCCAAAGCGAACCTTTCGTCATCACCACGGCCGGTCCCGACCGCATGGGACTGGTGGCCGGCGTCACGCGGGTGCTGTCGAACTTCGGAGTCAATATCGCCAACCTCAAGGCCGTGTTCAGGGGCGGTGACGACCCGAGGCACAACATCATGATATATGAAGTCGATATTCCCGCGGACGTGGACCAGAACGCCTTCCGGAAGGCGCTTTACGAACGCGCCGGAGAATTGGGGCTCGACATCAGCCTGCAGCACCGCGATATATTCGAAACCATCTACCGGGTGTGAAGAGCGCGGCCGGGGAGGCGGAGCGGCGGCAAGACGGGAGACCGGAGAGAATGCGAGGAGGCGAGCAGGCGACGTGAGCGAGGGACGAAGGACAGGGAAGAGGAAATCGAGAGACGTGGAGGCGGCAAATGATATCGGAACGTGAAGTACTCGGGACCCTGCAGATGCTCAAGAACGAGCATCTCGACGTGCGTACCGTTACGCTGGGAATAAGCCTTCTGGACTGTGCGAGCCACGACCTGGAGCGTTTCAAGACGAACGTCCGCGAAAAGGTCCTGCTCCTGGCCCGCGACCTGGTGCCCACCTGCGACGAGATTGCCGTCCGCTACGGTATCCCGATAGTGAACAAGCGCATCGCCGTGAGCCCCATCGCGGTGGCGGCGTGCACCTTTTCCTCGGACGAAATGGTGGAGATCGCCCGGACCCTGGACGCAACGGCGCGGGAGATCGGGGTGGATTTCATCGGCGGATTCGGGGCGCTGGTGGAGAAAGGGTTCACGAAGGGGGACCGGGCGCTCATCGAAGCCATTCCGCGCGCGCTGGCTGAAACGGAGCGGGTGTGCGCATCGGTGAACGTGGCCTCCACCAACGCGGGCATCAACATGGATGCCGTGCTCCTCATGGGCCGCACCATCAAGGAGGCGTCCGACATCACGAAGGATGCCGACGGAATCGCGTGCGCCAAGATATGCGTTTTCGCCAACATCCCACAGGACATCCCCTTCATGGCCGGAGCGTACCTGGGGGTCGGGGAGCCGGATGCGGTCATAAACGTCGGCGTGAGCGGGCCGGGGGTCGTGAAGAAAGCCATCGACCGCGCGCGGGCGGCCAAGCCGAATCTCGACCTGGGAGAACTCTCGGAAATCATAAAGCGCACGGCTTTCAAGGTCACGCGAGTGGGCGAGCTTATCGGAAGGCAGGTGGCCGGAAGGCTCGGGGTCCCGTTCGGCGTGGTGGACCTTTCTCTTGCCCCTACGCCCAACGTGGGAGACAGCGTGGGCGAGATCTTCCAGAGCCTGGGGCTCGAGAGCATCGGTGTGCCCGGCTCTACCGCTCTGCTGGCGCTCCTCAACGATGCCGTGAAGAAGGGCGGCATCTTCGCCAGTTCCTATGTAGGCGGATTGAGCGGCGCATTCATTCCCGTGAGCGAGGACCTCAATATAGCGGAAGCGGCCAGGGCAGGCTTCCTCTCGCTCGAAAAGCTCGAAGCCATGACTACCGTGTGTTCCGTGGGACTCGACATGATCGCCCTGCCCGGCGACACCCCAGCGGAAACCCTGGCGGCCGTCATTGCCGATGAAATGGCCATCGGGGTCACGAACAACAAGGCCGTCGCGGCGCGGCTCATCCCGGTCCCCGGCAAGAAAGCCGGAGAGAAGGCTTTCTTCGGAGGGCTCCTCGGGGAGGCCACCATCATGCCCATATCCACCAGCAACGGGTCCGCCGGGTTCATAACCCTCGGCGGCCGCATTCCCGCGCCCGTCCAGAGCTACCGGAACTGAAAGAGCGATTGGGGGAGGGGGTGCGAGAGCCGCGGGATTCCAGGCCCCTCAAGGCAGCCGTTCAGGAGACGCACCGTGACCAGGGGGCGGCCGCCGTATCGCGGCCACCCGCTCGTCATGGATCCATCGGGTCTGCTACTTCCTCGCTTCGGCCATCAGCCTGGCGACTTCATCGTCCACCCCCGAAGCGCTCGAGGCATACTTCTTCTCCAGGGACGCGCCTGTCGAAGCCGCCTGGGTTTTGGCGATCTCCTCCCAGGCCTCCGCCTGCGATTCCTCCTTTTCCACGGCCTTCTCGAGGTCGTTGAGCGAGGCCAGGGGGCTTCCCCCGGAATTGAATTCGGTAGCGGACCTCGCCAGTTCCGAACGGATCTTGGCGCCCTCTCTGCGCGCCGCCAACCGCGTAATGTTGGCTTCGGCCTTCGCAACCTGCGCCCGAGCGTCATCGAGTTGCCTCCGAAGAGCGTCGGTCAACTGCGTGTTCTTGTCGAGTTCCGACTGGAGGTACTGCAAGCGCGTCACCGCTTCACTTTTGAGAGTCAGGGCCTGCCTGACGTCCGCTTCGTTGCCCTGCCCCGCCGCCATTCTCGCTATCTTGTCGAATTTATCCACTTCCTGTTGCGCCTCGTTCTTCTGCTTTTCCAGGCGCTTGGTTTCCGCCACCAGACGGGCGATGTCCGCGGTGAAGCCGGCGATTTTCGCCTTGGAGTCTTGAATGGCGAACTTGCCGTCCCGGACGGGGTCGCCGATGGCGTCGGCGGCTTCATCCGACTTCTCGCGAAACCAGTTTCCAATCGCTTTCAGTAAACCCGGCATAAGAAACGACCCTCCTGCTATGTTTGTCGAATAATCACGAGCACACTTGTTCTACGAGTCATATCAAGCACATCGTAAGAAATACGAGCCGCATGCGAACCACGCGCCGCATGCGAACGAACATTTACGCGAATCTCAGGCCCCCGAGGCGTTTCATCACGCAACTCCAAGACCGACCTTCAGCGCTTTCGAACCCACGACCAGGGCCGTCAGGAGATCCTCCATCTCCGCCAGAAGCTCCGCTTCGCACAGGTCCTCGATCGGCATGCCGTCGATGAGCACCACCGGCCACTCTTCCGGTTCATCTTCATCGGGATGCCGAGAATCCGTCACCACGGCGAACGCAAAAGGGCAAACGCCGGCATTGGCGGCCAGCAGCGCCAGGAGAGCGTTGGGAAGGTTGCTCTCCGGAAAGTCTCCGAGCTTCGCCACTTTGCACGCAAAGTTCATCTCCCTTTTGTCCGCATCGATGGTGACGACCGCCGAGAACGGGTTCTCATGCCCGCCGACCTTGACTCCAACCGAATCATCGTGCAAAATCGCCTCGTAGCCATTTGCCGCCAAAATATCACAAACCTGCGCAAGGCTTTCGATTCTTTCAGCCATCTACTTAGTCCTCCTCTCCCTGTACCCCCATGGATCGATCAGATGTTCAACACATCGACTTCCGTCAAATTCACCTTGCATCCCTGCAGTAGCCGTATAAAGCCTCCATGCTCGCCGCCGTCCACTCCATCCTCGATGAGCAGCATCTCCGGGTTCTCGCAAGACCGCGCCGCGCCGTATTCGGCCACGGCGGTGAAGACTTTTTCCACCCCGGTTCTCGGGGGACGGAACACGGATTCCCCGTACAGCACTCCCTGCGGTTTCATGTGAAACGGGACAGCCGTTCCATCATCCTCGTGGAACGGGATCTCCCGGCTGTACTGGAGATCGCGCATCCTGAAGCTCCGAGGATCGGGGGGAGCGCTGAAGAGCCGGTCCATACCCGCGTGGAGCACGTCCGACCGATTTCCGGGCTGAAAACCGGGAGCCTCGAAGTATACTCTGAAATCCATCTCTTTATCCACGATCTTCACCATAAGCCATATCGCCTGCTTCCCGTCGTCCAGGCTGAAGATGCGCCATTCGGCGAGTCCCGCCGACTCCATGACGGTCCGGACTTCCTTCACCGTATAGTCGCGCGGCGTCGGCCCTTTTCCCTCATCCATGGAGTCCTTGAGAGACTGGGCGTCGCTCAAGGTGACGATGCTGGAGGGCTTGAGCCTTCTCCAGAAATCGGGGTTATCCTTCTCGTACACCGCGGCCTCCCCGGCATCTTGAACGGTCGAGGCTCCGCCCACTCCTTGCGGACCGGCGGCCGCCCCTTCCCCTTTCTTCTTAGCCTTCTTGCGAAAATAAAAGAAATAAACCCCCGCGCCGATTCCGGCAAGGATCAAAAGGGTCCAGAACACGGACCACCCCGAAGACCTCCCGCCATGGCGCACGGGGCCGTGGGAATAATTGCCGCTTCGCATGATGCGGTCGACCTGGCTGTGGTCGTCCCACAGGCTGTACGGCACCCAACTCCCTCCATGGTAGTAGCCATACCCGCGATACTGGGGAACATAGATAATGTTGTAGGTATTTCCGCCCCGGTTCGTCGTTTCGGGTATGTACGCCGGCCTGGACGGAGGTTCCCGGTCGAACTGCGTGGAGTACTTCGCTCCCTCCTTCGCCTTGAACGCCTGCACGGCCTCTTCGCGGGACCGGTAATTGGCTCCCGCCGTTTTCGCCTTCTCCGCCAGCGCCTTGTCGCCGGCGCTCAGGTTTGCAGCGGCGGGCTGACCCGACGGCTGATTCGGAGAGGACTGAGGTTTGAACCACCCTCCCCCGCTTTGCTTGTTATCCGGACCGGAAGAGGCCCCGGCGGGCCCCGTTGCGGTATCATGCGAACCGGAATCCCCCGAACCGGCAGCGGCGGCGCCTATACTTGCTGCGCCTACCGCGGCGCCGACGCCTGCCGCCGCGCCCGCGGCCCCGACGCTTGCGCCCCCGACGCTCGCCGCGGAAGAACCGCCGCTCGGGTTCGCAGTCCGCGCTGCTCCCCCAAATGCCCCGGAACTCCGGCCCGCGCCGAACGATCCCGCCGAACCGCGGCCGGAAGAACTGCCGCCGAAGGAACTGCTATCCGAAGATCCGGAGGACCTGAAACTGCCGCCCGACGAGCTTTTGCCGCTCGAACCGCTTGAACTGCTTGAGCTCCTGCCCGAGCTCTTTCCGGTACTGCCGGAGCCTCTCGAATAGCCGGCCTCAAAATTGAAAAGCACGAAAGAAACGATGATGGCTGCTATCAGGGATAGAGTTGTCGTCTTTTTCATCGCAATAGCCCTCATGCTGACTTGACGGCGGGACACTCGGGATTCCATACCCGGAATTCAGCGCTTCATCAAGCAGATATTTCATCCGATCGTCCAGCCCGGTGAACGGCGCATCCTCCTGCGAGTCCCGGTCGTCCG
>CAYOVG010000100.1:0-19562 GCA_964407285.1 uncultured Syntrophobacteraceae bacterium | reverse complement strand
GCCCGCACGCGCTGGAATACCTCCTGGCCCGCGGCGCGACGGATGTAGTACGGGCCGTGGCGCGGCAGGCCCTGGAGCAGTCCGCCCGCATCGCGGGGGAACGAATGCAGTTGCGCATCCTCCTGTTTGACTACGACGGGACGTTGCTGGCGGACCTTGTTTTCTGATGTATTCCGCAAAACGGTAATGTCGAGATTTGGAACCGGTTCAGAGATGAATTTCCCAGACCATTCGAAACTGACTCCCGACCAATGGCGGCCGCCGCTCGTCGTGCTTGCGGGCGTGGGCATGGGGGGAAGCGATATCACTCCACGGGTGCTGGAATGGATCGAGCGGGCGGAAGTGCTGGCCGGGGGCAGTCGCCTCCTGGAGAGCTTCCCCGACCATCCGGGCAGGAGACTTCCCCTGAAGTCCCCACTGAGCGACGCATTGGAACACCTGGATCATGCGGCTCGTACGCGACGCACGGTGGTGCTCGCTTCCGGAGATCCCTTCTTTTTCGGCATCGGGCGGCAGTTGGCGGAACTTTTGGGCCGGGACAGGCTCCTGACTTTCCCCAATGTCACCACCGTCCAGGCCTTGTTCGGCAAGCTGGCGGAACCCTGGGACAACGTGCGGGTATTCAGCCTCCACGGCCGGCGCGACGAGGGGAACTGGCTGCGGGCGTTAGGGCGGGGCCGGCCGGTGGCGCTCTACACGGATTCCCGCCACCATCCCGCCTGGATTGCCCGCAGGCTCCTGGACCTGGAGATGGGCGACTGCTCCCTGGCTGTCGCCGAGGACCTGGGGCTTCCCGGCGAGCGGCTTCGCACCTTCTCGCCCATCGACGCGGCGGACCTCACGTTCTCGGCTTTGAACGTGGTTGCCGTCTTTCCCGACGGCCGCCACGCGCGCGCCGCTTCCGCTCCCGCATTCGAGAAGGCGCAGCCCGTGATGGGGCTCCCCGAGGAATCTTTCCGCCATCGGGCGGGGCTCATCACCAAGACGGAAGTCCGCGCCGTCGTGCTGGGCTGTTTGCAGCTCGCGCCCGATCTGGTATTATGGGACCTGGGGGCGGGCAGCGGATCGGTGTCGATCGAAGCGGCCCGGATAGCGCCGCTTCGCAAAGTGATCGCGGTGGAGAGAAACCCGGAGCGGTGCGAGGACATCAGGGAAAACGTCAGGCGGTTCCGGCGCCCGGAAATCGAAGTGGTGGAAGGGGCGGCCCCTCAAGCTCTCGCGGGACTTCCCGACCCGGATCGCGTTTTTGTCGGCGGGAGCGGGGAGGAAACGGTGGAGGTCCTTCAGGAAGCGGCCCGGAGGCTTCGCCCCGGCGGAAGGGTGGTGCAGACCGCCGTTACCCTGGAAACACTGGATGCCGCCAGGTCTTTCTGGCGGGGCAAACCCTTCGATCTGTCGATTACGCAGATCCAGGTCAGCCGTTCCTCGCCCATAGGCAGTTCCCTGATGTTGAAGGCCTTGAACCCCGTATTCATCATCAGCGCGGGGAATGCGGCGGATTGATGCACTATTGATGCGCCGTGCTGCGAGTTCTCGTTTTCCCCGTCCGTAACTCGAAACCTGAAAAGGATGAACATGGAACACCCCGTCTATTTCGTGGGAGCGGGTCCCGGAGATCCGGAACTGATCACGGTCAAGGGAAAAAGGCTTATCCAGGAGGCGGACCGCATCGTCTACGCGGGCTCCCTGGTGCCGGAAATTCTGATCGAGGACCGCAAACCGTCCGCCCGTATCTTCAACAGCGCTCCGTTGACCCTCGGTGAAACCCATGCCCTGCTGGTCGAGGGGTACCGGCGGGGGGAACGGGTAGTGCGGCTCCACACCGGCGACCCCAGCCTCTACGGGGCCATACGGGAACAGATGGACCTGCTCGACCGGGAGGGAATTCCGTACCGGGTGGCGCCGGGAGTGACGGCGGTTTTTGCGGCCGCGGCAGGACTATGCCGGGAGCTTACCCTCCCGGAGGTTTCCCAGACGGTCATATTGACTCGCATTTCCGGCAGGACCCCCGTGCCCGAACTGGAGAGCCTGAGGTCGCTTGCATCCCACCGGGCCACGATGGCGATCTATCTGAGCGTCCAGCAGATAGACACGGTGGTGTCCGAGTTGCTCACGTCGTACCCGCCTCAAACCCCCGTGGTGGTGGCTTACAGGGTCGGGTGGCCGGACCAGAGCTTCGTCCACGGGACCCTCGCCGACATCGCCGGGAGCGTGAAGGACGCCGAGATCCGCCGCCAGGCGCTCATCCTGGTAGGGGATGTTTTCGGCGTCCGCGCCGAGGGGGAACCATCCAAGCGCTCCCGCCTCTACGACGAATCGTTCGGCCATGGGTTCCGCAAGGCCGGCGAGCCTTCCTGAATCGAGAGCGTCCACAGTGTCTATCGCGATAATCGCCATCACCGGGCATGGGGTGTCCCTGGCCCTTCAACTGCAGACGAAACTTCCGGGCAGCACGTGCTACGCGCCGCACCGGCACAGCTTCGCGCTCGCCATGGGGGCGGTCGGCTTCGAGCGGCTCGGCGGCGTCTTCCCCTCGCTTTGGTCCGAACATCGCGCCCTCGTCTGCATCATGGCCACGGGAATAGCTGTGCGGCTCATCGCTCCGCTCGTCCGCCACAAGACGACGGACCCGGCAGTGGTGGTGCTCGACGAACGCGGCCATTTCGTCATCAGCCTTCTGTCCGGGCACCTCGGCGGAGCCAACCGGCTGGCGAGAGAGATTGCCGGGCTCACGGGGGGGCAGCCCGTCATCACGACGGCTTCCGACGTGCGGGAGCGGCCGGCGCTCGATCTCCTGGCGAGGGATGCAGGGCTGGATATCGAAAATATCGGGGTGTTGAGCCGTGTCGCCCGAGCCGTCCTGGAGGACGAACCCATTTGGGTTCACGATCCGGATAACCGCATGTTTCCTCTTCTGCCCGACGATCCCGAACTCTTCATTCCATGGCCGGACGCCGGTCATGCCGGCGCGTCCGTATCGCTTCCCTCTCCGTCCTTCGTGGGAGGAGAGGGGCTGGGTGATGGGCGCGCGCGAGGAGCTTCCGTCTCCCTTCGCCATGAGTTGTCTCTCGAAGCACGGGAGCGGGGACCCGGGGCCCGGTCGCGGCGCCCGCGGGCCGTCTGTCCGTGCGTGGGGGTGTGGGTGTCCGAGCGGGGTGCGCCCGCTTCCTCCGGCGTGCGGTGGCTGGAACTGCGCCCGCGCAACCTGGTGGTGGGCATCGGATGCAACCGCGGGACCACGGCCGGGGAGATCCTGGGGCTCATCGAGAACACCTTTGAAGCCGAAGGCCTGGCCCGCCGCTCGATCCGCGGTCTCGCGAGCATCGATCTCAAGTCCGACGAACAAGGGCTGCTGGAAGCCGCCGAAGCCCTCGACCGCCCGATCCGTTTCTTCTCGAAAGAGGAGATCGGCCGCGTGGCCGTTCCCAATCCCTCTCAACAAGTGGCAAACCACATTGGAGTCGAAAGCGTATGCGAAGCAACCGCTCTTCTGAGTGCTCAGAGCGCCGTACTGATAGTTCCCAAGAAAAAGTCGAAGAACGCGACCCTGGCCGTAAGCCGGGCCTGCTCACCATCGTGAGCCTGGGGCCGGGCGATCCGTCCTGCATGGTCCCGCGTGCTCAGGAGGCCCTGGCCGCGGCGGAAGTGGTCGTAGGCTACAAGACGTACATGGACCTCATTTCCGGCATCGTGCAGGGAAAGAAGCTCTTCTCCAGCGCGATGCGCAAGGAGGTGCTTCGCTGCCGGACGGCCATCGACGAGGCCCTGGCCGGCGCGAGGGTGGTCATTGTATCGAGCGGAGATGCCGGGATTTACGGCATGGCGGGACTGGTGTTCGATATCTGCCGGGAACGGGGACTCCGGGCGGGGAGAGGGGATGACGGCGTGCGGCCGGAAGGCCCGGATGCCTATGGCGACGCCCGCGCCGGCAGTGACGGCGGCGGTAATGCGGGCGGCGCGGTCCGGGAGGGGACCGGCGGGGCGGGAGATGCGCCGGAGACGTACAAGTTGTCGTCGGATGCGTCGGCGTCGAACGATCCGGTCGATCTCATCGTGGAAGTCGTTCCCGGCGTGCCGTCCTTCAATGCCGCCGCGTCGCTCCTGGGAGCGCCCCTGATGCACGATTTCGCCGCCGTGAGCCTCAGCGACCATCTCACTCCCCGGGACCTTATCGAAAAGCGCATTTCCGCCGCGGCGGAGGCCGATTTCGTCATCGCCATCTACAACCCGAGGAGCAAGAGCCGCCCTGACCTGCTGGAAGCGGTCCGGGAGATACTTCTGCGCCACCGCTCCCCCGAAACCCCCGTGGGCATCGTACGGCGGGCCATGCGGGACGGCCAGTGGAAGCTCCTCACCACACTGGCGGAAATCCCTTTTCATGAAGTGGACATGCAGTCCATGGTCATCGTGGGCAACAGCCGGACGTACGTCTGGAACGGGTGGATGGTGACTCCGAGGGGATACCTGGACAAGTACGACGTGCTCTAATGGACTTTGTGTCTGAATTCCATCGTTCTTGGCTGCTCTTTGAATGTGGAATAAGGCGCTGAGATTAGATAAGCGCACTCCACCTTGTGAGGATGGACCGAGACGAGGAAGCCGGCTTTTGTCCGGCGTGAGGATCGTCAGAGATGCCGGACTCACTCCTGCTGAATTCAAGGCATTGCCGCGAAAATATCTCCTTTTCGATCTTTGAGCCCCCACGGCGGGCGCTATTGCGGGCAATGCGGCGGCGCGGATGTTGGTTGACCCTCGAAGCGGAGAGCATCGAGGAGATTCGCCCGTGACCGGAGACGGTCGGCAGGAACTGATCGAGTCGATTCGTTCGACTCGCTGACCGGTCCAGGCTTCCGAACAGCAACCCCGAACACCCGGTCCGGACCTGCGCCATCACTGCCGAGTATCGCCCGCTGATGGATTGTGGATGGTCGTTTCCGGAAAGGAAACGAGCGTCTGCCGAAAAGAAAGTGAGTGGGCAACGCTTCGCTTTCGCCCACCGGGCAGGCCTGGATTCCCGTTTGCGCGGGGATGACGATGAGTCCTCTCAAGTGTGTTGCCTACCTCAAACACACGGCCCATGAGCTATGCGGGAGGGGGGCGGCATCGCAGCGTCGCAGAACAGGCAATACGGGTAAGCGTCTGCCGGAAATCGCCTGATTCGCATTCGAAGAGCATCCACCCGCCTACGGCGCACCTCCCGGCGCAGTCTGAACTTACGGCGCAGCTCCCGGCGCAGCCCGAAAGATGGCCGGCGCCTTGCCGCCTCCGGACATAAAGCGTAAAATCAATCGAAAGATATCATTAATTTATTCCCCAAAGCCGATGTTCGTGAGATCGAGACGGATGCGGCCTTCCGAATGAGCGGCCGGGTATCTCCTCGCCCCGGGTTCCCTTCGGTCCCCATCCGGGGTTGTTCCGCGCCCATCTTCTCTTGATCGGGCTTATCTTTTGACTATTAACCAACGGGAAATCCGGCAATGCCGGATGCGGCGGTTGCGTCGCGTTGCCTTGCCTTGCTGAATGAGAGATCGAATATGGAGAGAGTATTGCATAACGGCCTGGAGGGAGAGACAAAGGACCTGTTTCGAATCATCTGGGAGCATTCATGGCCGGTGCTCGGCACCATGGTTCTCAACTTCGTGGTGGGGTACACGGATGTTTACGTGGCAGGACTGTTGAGCCCCGGCGTTCAGGCCGTCGTTGG
The DNA here is from genome assembly GCA_964407285.1 of uncultured Syntrophobacteraceae bacterium. Lineage (GTDB taxonomy): Bacteria > Desulfobacterota > Syntrophobacteria > Syntrophobacterales > Syntrophobacteraceae > CAYOVG01. The sequence continues at coordinate 13,858 of CAYOVG010000100.1, read as the reverse complement.
ATTCATAAATCAACTGTTCCTGTTGCTGGTCATACTGGGCACCGCGCTCGGAGTCGGCTCCGTGGCGCTCGTTTCAGGCGCGGTGGGAAGAGGCCGGTGGGATGAAGTGTTCGACTACACCCGGCAGGTCCTTGTCCTTGCTATCGTGCTCGGCTGCCTGCTTTCGGCGATCACCTACGTGTGGGCGTGGCAGATCGTCGGGCAGTTCCGTATGCCTGAGTCCATAAGGCCGATGGCGCACGAGTACCTGAGGATATTTTCGTTGGCTTTGCTTCCCAATTATGTTCTTGTTCTGATGAACGCCGTATTCCGGGCTGTCGGGAAGCCGCGGATCTCGTTCAGAATCATGGGTTTTGTCACCGTCGCCAACGTGGCCGGAAGCTTCGGGCTGGCCCTCGGTCCGGGGCCGTTGCCTGAGCTGGGGTATCGCGGCATTGCCCTGGCCACGGCCGTATCCATGCTGATTGGGATGGTTTTCGCCATCGCCGTTTTGTTCCAGCCCGCATGGAGGGAAGTCTGGAATGGAGTATGGCGGCCTTCCAGGCAGGTGATCGGCCGGGTGCTCAAGATCAGTTGGCCGGCCGCGCTCCTCCAGGTTGCCTGGAACGCCGGCAGCCTCATGATCTACCAGTTCCTGGGGAGACTGGGGGCGGAGAGCGTTCCGGCCATGGCGGCTTACGCCAACGGCCTGCGCATGGAAGCTCTTACCTACCTTCCCGCATTCGCCCTCAATATGGCCGCCGCCGTTCTCGTCGGACAGAGCCTGGGGGCGGGGTCTCCCGAGATGGCCAGGGATTTCGGCCGGCGGATGGCGGGGGCCGGGGCGCTGGTCCTCACGGCGCTCGCCGCCTTTCTCTTTGCTGTTGCGCCTCAACTGGCGAGCGTCCTGACGTCGGACCACGCCGTATGGGTGGAAACGGTCCGCTACCTGCGCATCAACCTGGTATCGGTACCCTTCATGGTCTACAGCGTGGTTCTCGGAGGCGCCATGCAGGGGGCGGGCGATACCATGGGGGTGATGAAAATCATCGTGTTCGCCATATGGATCGTCCGGCTGCCCCTGGCGGCTTTCCTTTGCTTCGTTCTCCAGATGGGGGCGCTTGGGGTCTGGACCGCGATGCTCGCTTCCATGATCTTGCAGGGCGGACTCATGGCCTTCCGGTTCTACCGCACCGAGTGGCGCCGGCAGGAGCGCGGTTGAGTTGCGGGGACTGCCGATCAATCCCCATCGATGGCCGCTCTATTTCACCCATTCGCCGATTCTCCGGCTTCCCCGGTCGCATTGGAGTTGACATCGGCGGAGAAAGAAAGTAGTTTTCGTGCGTATAGGCGAATCGGGCTGTTATATCGATGTGACTCAATACGGGATAGGTGAAAGATGCTACAGATGATTTTTGGCAATTTCATTGCCGCAGTGGTTCAGATCGTGGATATGGTGCTTACCCTGTACATGTGGATAGTGATCGCAAGGGCAATCCTGTCATGGGTTAACCCCGATCCCTACAATCCCATCGTGCGCTTTCTGTACAACGTTACGGAACCGGTATTCCATGCTATTCGCCGGCGTATTCCCGTCTCTTTCGGCGGGATAGATTTCGCCCCGATGATCGTTATCTTCGCCATCGTGTTCTTGAAGACATTTCTCATTTCCTCTCTGAGAATGGTTACCTACTCCATGTAAACCGGGGTTTGGCCGCAGAGGAACCAAAGACGTGGAATGGGCGCCCGTAGATATCCTCAATAAGCAGTTTCGAACGCGCTGGCGGGGTTACGATCCGCAGGAAGTGGAGGTCTTTCTCCAGCAGATAGGCGAGGAAATGCAGCAGCTCCAGATCGAGAACGCGAACCTGCGCAAAGAGACGCAACGGCTGGAGAAGGAGTTGAAGGAGTACAAGGACCGCGAGAAAGTCATCCGTAACGTGCTGGTGAGTACTCAAAAGGCCGTGGAACAGATGAAGGCCAATGCCGAGAAGGAGGCCAAACTCATACTGGCCGATGCGGAGATGAATGCCGAGAAGATGCTGCAGGGCGCTCAGCAGAAGTTGAGCAGGCTTTACGAGGAAGTCGCCGACCTCAAAGGGCGCCGGGTCCAGTTGACTGCGAAACTGCGCGCAACTATCGAGGCATACCAGCGTCTTTTGGAGAGCATGGACGAAGAGGGCGAAGACGAACCCGCAACGGCGGAAACCGCAAAGGCCGTCGGCCGCTGAGAAGACCCGCAACCAGACCCGACATCTTTTCAAGGAAGAGATTCTATGAGTATCAGCAAAGAGCTTCTGGAGATTCTTGTATGCCCCAAGTGCAAAGGGAACATTGTTTTGAACGAGAGTGAAGACGGGCTCGTCTGCAGGCAGTGCAGTCTGGTCTACGAGATCCGGGATGGAATTCCCATTATGCTCATCAATGAGGCAAAGCCTCTGGAACGGTAGGGTTGCCGCTAAATGGGCAGGAAGTTCGAGTTTCATCCGGAGGAGAAGAGTCGCCTCATCGATGCCGTCCGCCGGTTTCCCGGCTGCAGGATCATGGTCCTGGGCGACCTGATGCTGGACGTATTCATTTGGGGCGATGTGAATCGTATTTCCCCCGAAGCGCCGGTGCCGGTGGTGGAGGTGCAGGAGGAAACCCGACTGCTCGGGGGGGCGGCCAATGTGCTGAACAACGTGGCCGCGCTGGGGGGAAAGGCGCTGGTGGCGGGTATTGTCGGGAGCGATGCTCACGGCCGCGACCTCGTCGGACTTCTTGGGAAGCTGTTCATTCCCACGGAAGGCCTTGTCGTGGAGGACGGGCGGCCCACCACCACGAAGACGCGCATCATTGCCGCCGGGCAGCAGGTGGTGCGATACGACGTCGAGCGGCGCATCCCCATGTCCGCGGAGACGCGGGAGCGGGTTGTCTCTTATCTCAGGAAAAACCTGGCTGAAGTCGACGGTCTGATCATTTCCGATTACGCGAAGGGGCTGGTGACCCTCGAACTTATGGAAGAAATCAGGGCCGTAATGCTCGATTCGTCGAAACCCGTCATTGTTGACCCCAAAGTCCGGCATGTGGAGCTTTACCATGGCGTCACGCTGATCACGCCGAACCACCATGAAGCTTCCCGGATGTCCGGTATAGAAATACGCGACGAGGAGTCGCTCGAGGAAGCGGCCGACAAACTCATCGACCGCATCCGATGCGAAATGGCGCTCATCACCCGAGGTAGAGATGGAATGAGTCTCTTTCGGAAGGGCGGCTCGCCCCTCCATATTCCTACCGTGGCGCGGCAGGTCTTCGACGTTACCGGGGCCGGCGATACGGTCATCGCCACCCTGGCTCTCGGCATGGTGGCCGGTTTGCCCGTCGTGGAAGCGGCCCTCCTGGCCAACCTCGCTGCCGGAATCGTCGTCGGCCAGGTCGGAACGGCTGCGGTTTCCGCGGACGACCTGGTAGACGCCGTGGAAAATAGTGCGCCATATGAGCGTTCCTCGTGAAGCCTTGCCGGCAAAACTCGTTATAGGGCTCCTGTACAGCAACCCGGAGCGGCTTCGGGAAGTGCTGGACGCCCTGAGCGTTCGCTTCGGACCCGTGGATTTTCTCTCCGGACCCGGACCATTCACCTATACTTCGTACTACGAACCCGAGATGGGAAAGGGGCTCTATCGCCGGACGGCGAGCTTTCTTCAGCTTGTTGCTCCGGATGCGCTTCCGGACATCAAGCTCTTCACCAACGAGCTTGAAGCCCGCCTCTCCGTCGAGGGAAACAGGCAATTCAATATCGATCCGGGGCTCCTGAGCGAGGAGAGGCTCGTACTGGCCACCGGAAAGAACTATACCCACCGGATTTACCTCGGGGACGGGATTTTCGCCGACCTCACGCTGATCTACCAGAAAGGCTCTTTTCGCGCCCTTCCCTGGACGTATCCCGACTACCGGGAGCCTCTTCTGCTCCACTTTCTTGCCGCCTTGAGGCAAAAACTCATGTATCAACGCACAGGCCGCATCCCATCCAGGGACATGAGGCCAAAAGGAGTAATCAGTTGATCTATAGCATGACCGCTTTCGGCCGGACGGAAAACGAACAGGCCGGGTACCGCGTGACCATGGAGATCCGGACCCTCAACAGCCGGTTTCTGGATGTCATTCCGCGCTTTCCCAAGAATTTCCTCGAATTCGAGGATGCGGCGCGCAAGCAGGTCTCCGCGACCATACGCCGGGGGCGCGTCGAGGTGTTCGTGCAAATCGAGAACCTCAACCTGGAACAGAAGACGCCCGACATTAATCCTCTCCTGGCGAGATTCTACTGGGGGCGGTTGCAGGAGTTGCACAGAAACCTCCCCGGCACCGAGCCTCCCCGGCTCGAAAACCTGCTGGCCATTCCCTATTTGTTCGAAACCAGGGAGGTCGCGGTGGACCGCGAGACGGTCGGAAAGCTGCTGATGGAAACGCTTGCCGAAACCCTCCGGAAGGTGCAGGCCATGCGCGCCCAGGAAGGTGAAGCTCTGCTTCGGGATTTCATGGAGCGCCTCGCCATGCTCCGGCGCGAAGTCGATCTCATTGCGGACCGCAAGGACCTCTTCCTTCCCGAGTATCGGCAGAGGCTCCACGAGCGCTTGCAGGAACTCCTCAACGGGACGCAGCAGGTCGATGAAGCCCGGCTCGCGCAGGAGTTGGTGTTCTTTGCGGAACGTTCCGACATAACGGAGGAGATCGTCAGGTTCCGGAGCCACCTGGATCAGTTGGAAAGCCTCACCGGAGGTAAGGACCCGGCTGAAGGACGGACCCTGGACTTCCTTACCCAGGAACTGCACCGGGAGGTCAATACCATGGGGTGCAAATCCAGCGACATGGAGATCCTCCAGGCCGTGGTCAGGATGAAGAGCGAGATAGGGAAGCTCAAGGAACAGGTGCAGAATTTCGAATAGGCTTGTCCATGTATGTCTGTTCAAAGGACTTTTTCAATGAAGTCCACCCTATTTGCCGCGTTTTTGGAAGCTATCCGCGGGAAAGTGCCCCATAGCCCGGCCGCTGAAGAGATAGGATTTGTTTTTATAAAGAAAATCGATGGGTTTTGAGTAAAATCGAAAAAACCCTTGCATTTCTCCCATTTTTTGAGAATAAAAGGACCGTATCACCCATAACAAGTAGCAGCATTCCGGAATCCATAACAGTCCCATGGAGGCGTCAGATTTCCTATGGAAATGAAGTTGCTCAACATCGGTTTCGGGAATACGGTCGTGGCCAATCGCATTGTAGCCATCGTGGCCCCTTCTTCGGCTCCTATGAAAAGGCTCAAGGAGGACGCCAGGTTGGCCAACAAGCTGGTTGACGCAACCATGGGACGGCGAACGAGGTCTATCATCATTACCGACAGCAACCACGTGATTCTTTCGGGAGTACAGGCCGAAACCATCGCCCAGCGGCTCAACTCGGAAGCCGCCGGTTCGCCGAAGGAAATCCTTGCCGCCGCGACAGGCGGCGTTGCCGCGAAGGCGAGAAAAGAATAGCGCAATGTCCGTTCAGAACCATCGAGGACAGCTCTTTGTGGTGTCGGCCCCGTCGGGGGTGGGCAAGACCACCGTCATCAAGGCTGCCATGCGGAAGCAGGCCGGGTTGCGGTTTTCCGTGTCGTGCACGACACGGCCGCCGAGGTCCGGTGAGGTCCCGGGCGAGGACTACCATTTCATTTCTCGAGAGGAGTTCGCTCGAGGGATTGAGAAAGGACGGTTTCTCGAGTGGGCCGAGGTCCACGGGGAGTACTACGGGACCGACGGGGACCAGGTGAAGGCAGGGTTGCAGGCGGGAGATGACGTGCTGCTGGACATCGATGTGCAGGGGGCTCGCCAGGTGCGCTGCAGTTATCCGTCGGCGCTCAACATATTTGTTCTCCCGCCCTCCATGGACGTGCTGCGTAACCGCCTGGAGGCTCGCGGGACCGAATCTCCGGAGAAGCTTGCGAGGCGTCTCGCCGCCGCCGAATCGGAACTCGCGGACTCCCCCTGGTACGACTACGTCATCGTGAACGACCTACTGGAGGATGCCGTTACGGACCTGGTTGCCGTCATTCGCGCCGCCCGTTGCCGGATTGCGACCCGGGGACCCCGGTTGCGGGAGTTCCTTCGTTCCTTCGGAAAAAGCTCTGAATAGTCGCCGCCGGCCGCTCGACTTCCGAACGCCGTTTATCGTTCATCCTCGGGGTTCCCGCCTGACGCCCTTTTCCTTGCCTTCGGACGAGTAGTGTTCGATCAGCGCGTTGACTTCCGAGCCGATGAGAATGACCAGGCCGGTTATGTAGAGCCACAGAAGCAGAACGATAACGGCCCCCAGGCTTCCGTACGTGGCGCTGTAGTCGCTGAACCGCGATACGTACAGGCGAAATCCCAGGGAAGCGAGTATGAGGATGATCAGTCCGATAACGCTTCCGGGGGTGATGAACTTGAATTTCTGTTCCACATCGGGGCCGAAGTAGTATATTACTGAAAATGCCAGCATCAGGAACAGAAGTATCATAATCCACCGAAAGACAGCGAAAAAGATGAGTAGCGCCTGATTGTATCCCACCATGCCCGCGATCCAGTCCTGCAGGACCCCGCCGAATATGATGAGGCCGAATGCGCCCACGATAAGCAGAAAGAACAGAATCATCAGCAGCAGGGCCGTTCCGCGCGCCTTCCAGTAGGGGCGTCCCTCCGTGACTCCATAGGTGATGTTCAGTTGCTGCATTATGGCGTACAGACCCGCGGATGCCGACCAGAGGGTGAAGAGCAGTCCGAAGGAAAGAAGCCCCCCCCGTCTCTGGGATGTTATGTTTTCGATGACTCCGGTGAAAAGCTGTGCGGCCTGTTGAGGCATTGCGTTGCTCATGAGATCGAATATCGCCTGGTTCAGATGTGGAATAGGAAGATAGGGGAGAAGCGTCAGAATGAAAATCGCCATGGGAAAGATGGACAGCATGAGGAAATAGGCGAGGGCCGCCGCGCCGTTGAAGACATTGTCTTTTTTTATTTCATCCACCAGGTCCTTTGCAAATGCTTTCCATTGAAGGCCATGTATACCGAGCATGAACTGTCTCCAGTCGATTTTGGATTGAGAGTAAGCGAAATGTATAATAATTTCAAAAGGCTATTCTATTAGCTTAAACATGGAGACTTGAGTGTCAAGCTGTGTGCACCGGTGCGCGCAGCGGTGGGCGCCGACGCAATCCGCCTTCCGCGCCGGAACTATTTTTGTTCAAACGAGACAACATCACTCTGATTTGGATTGGGTTGGTAAAGGTCCCGGCATTCCTGGCGCGTCGATTACGGCTTATGCCGGGCAATGAATGGGGATGATCAGCCGGGGCGGGGGGGCCCCGGCCGCAATCGCTTTTTCAGCGGTTCCGTCCAAATAGAAAGCCCCTTCTTACGTAAGAAGGGGCTTTCTATTTGGACGGCAAGTCTACTCGACATTCAGGCAAAATGTCCGCTTTGCCTCTTCCGCGCGGTTACCGTGTCGCTTCGGCTTCCGCGGCCGGACCGTACAGCGGTTTCGACTTGGGCGCGCCGGCGCCCTGCGCTCCGAATCCGCCATGGGAGGATACGAGTGCGAAGTCGGGATAAGCAGTCTGGCCGTGCTCGTTGATATCCAGGCCTTCCAGTTCCTCTTCCTCGGATACTCTGAGTCCTATTGTCGCTTTGATCACACGGAAGAGAATGTAGCACGTCGTGAACGTCCAGGCGAAAGTAGCGGCGCATCCGAGAGCCTGGACCCCGAGCTGCGCCAGGGAGAAGCCTTTGACGTTGAAGATGGCCGCGGACAGCGTGCCCCACACGCCATTGACGGCGTGAACCGAAACTGCTCCAACCGGGTCATCCACGCCTATGCGGTCAAAGAAGAAGACGGCCTGTACGACCAGGACTCCCGCGATAAGGCCGATGAAGACCGAACTGAGCGGAGTGACGTTGTTGCATGGGGAAGTGATGGCGACCAGTCCCGCCAGGGCTCCATTCAGCGACATGGACAGATCGGGCTTTTTGACCATGAACCAGATGGTCATCATTGCGGAAATGGCCCCGGCGGCGGCAGCCAGGTTGGTGTTGACGAATATCAAAGCAATATCTTTGTTGCCGACCGTCGTGGAGCCGGGATTGAACCCGAACCAGCCCAGCCACAAGATGAACACTCCAACGGCGGCCAACGGCAGGTTGTGGCCGGGGATGGCCCTGGGACGTCCCTTGGAGTCATACTTCCCGATCCTGGGGCCGAGCACGATCGCGCCTGCCAGGGCTGCCCATCCTCCAACGGAATGGACGACGGTGGAGCCGGCGAAGTCGATGAATCCCAGTTTTTCCAGCCATCCGCCGCCGTGGTAGAGACCGCCCCATGCCCAACTGCCGACTACCGGATAAATGAAGGCGCTGATCATGATGCTGTATAGCATGTACGACACGAACTTGGTCCGTTCAGCCATCGCTCCGGAGACGATAGTCGCAGCGGTTGCGGCAAACACCACCTGGAACATCCAGAATGCCAGCACCCATGGGTCTCCGCCCGGTGTGAAGTCCGATAAAAAGAACCCGGATGTACCGATGAATCCGCCCGCGGAGGCCCCAAACATCAAACCAAACCCGATCGCCCAGAATGCGATGCTGCCGCAGGCGAAATCCATGAGGTTTTTCATCATGATGTTGCATGTGTTCTTGGCGCGTGTGAAACCGGCTTCCACACAGGCGAAACCGGCCTGCATGAAGAACACGAGAGCCGCCGCGACAAGAGTCCATACATAATCGAGATGTTTCTGCACATCCTTTGCGGTTGGCTCATCGTCGGCCCAGCCCATGACGGGGCATACCACACTAACAAAAACAGCTATCGATAGAAAAATGATCCGATGCATTGCTTTTTCTCCTTTCAGTGATTTGGAGGCTTGAATAATCCAGTACGGGTAAAGATGGCGATAGAACAGCTCCGTATGCTTCCGAAGATTGTCTCCGGACGGTATTACAATGCCTCGGGGCCGGATTCTCCGGTCCTGATCCGCATGACGTCTTCGACCTTGGAAACGAAGATCTTGCCGTCTCCGATCTTACCGGTGTGCGCAGCCTTCTTGATGATGTCCATTGCCAGACCGGCCGACGCTTCAGGGACCACCACCATCACCATCAGCTTGGGAAGAAAATCCACCCTGTACTCGGCGCCTCGATACACTTCCACATGTCCCTTCTGACGTCCGAACCCCTTGACTTCCGTAATGGTCATACCCTGAATGCCCGCAGCCACGAGCGCTTCCTGCACTTCGGTCAGGCGAAACGGTTTGATGACGGCTTCGATTTTCAGCATGCTCGATCCTCCCTTCAGTTCGATTCAATGTCTCTTCCCAGCCCGGTCTTCAGTTCAACATTCCTTGCCGACATATATGGCAAGGAGTTTGCCAAACGGCGGTATGTTAGTGAAGTAGTGGTAATTATTGTATTAAGGTGAAGTGTTCCGGTACTTTTGACTGGATAGTTAGAACAAAATTGTAGAAAAGTAATTACGTGGAACAAATGTGTGCTGAATTATGGATGATATTTCGGAATAGCCCAGGAACGGCAGTGTTGCCGTTGATTGAAATGAGCGGCGGCATGTCCGGCGCTCCTGTTTCAATGAGGATGAGAAACGTGGAGGGTTGCGCAATGTAAGGGCTCGAAGCGTTCTTCGAAAAAGGTGACATCGTGAATGAGAAACGAAAAAAATGAGATGCAGTCGGCGGGCGGGAACGATTCGATCCCGTTCCCGGTGAACACCGGGCGCAGGGATCGACTTCAAATCAGGCGAATCTACTTCTTGTCTTTGAACATATGCGTCATATGATCTATATTCTCCCGTGTAAGGTTTCCTTCCGGCACGAGGCGCCCGTCCTTGTAATTCCAGCAATCGACATCGACCCGATACTGGGTGTGGGAGATGATGGTGCCCCGGCACACCTTGTCGTCGGGAGGGACGACGCTCAAGCTTCGCTCGAAGCGCGAGAGAAGTTCCCTCGTGACCCATCCCGGAATGTCGTCGCGTTCGGCGGGGTAGACAAAGCCAAAAAGAATGATGTAACTCAACAGCACCTGCCAGTGGGGGCCGAACCGTTCGAGCAATCGCTCCCAATTCAGTTCGACGCCGCAGGCGCGAAGGATGTGGATCACATCGGCCCCGTCGTACCGCTCACGTTCCATGATGAAGGCCTTCGAGTGGATGGTTTCTTCAGCCGGACAGAATAGAACCTTGACGCCCAGCAGTTCCCCTTCGGGAGCGTACCGGAACCACGTGTCGTCGACTTTGCTGAGTCCGTTTCCGGAATTGAAAATAATATCTATGACATGGTCCTGCGAAATCGCTTTTCCCAGCCAGTGGGGAAAGGTGCGTTCGGTCCGGTAACCGACCGATTCGAACAGGTCGAGTATCGCATCCAGGTCCTCCGGACGTACGAAGATGTCAAAATCCTTGGTATCGCGAATGATACCCGTATAATGTTTGAGTGCGAATGCCCCACCGACCAGGAACGGTATTCCCGACCAGCTCAGTGCAACGAGAGCATCCCTGTAGAGTTGCCCCTTTTCCAGTAAGCCGGACTCCTCCAACGTACATGGCCAGGATATCATGATCGACCTTTCTATCGCTTTGTTTCTTCTTGCTACACCGGTATTTCCACAAGGAAAAACGGGGGCCTGTCCGGAAAATTGCGCCTGAGCAGCGAGACCGACACATTGTAAACAGGCGTGCCGTTCTTCGTGCGGCCTTCGAGGGTCCCGAAATGGGCGTGGCCGTGGAAAACGGCTATCACCGGGTAGCGGTCAATGGGTTCTTCGAGCCTGCTTGTTCCCAGAAACGGATACACTTCAGGGGGTTCCCCCACGACGGTTTCGCGGATCGGAGCGTAATGGAGCAGAACAACCCGGCGGGGTGACTCCATGGCTGCAAGGGCGGAGTCGAGTTTCACCGATTCCCTGGACGATTCGGCGACGAACTGCTTGATGATGTCCTCTCCCCAGGGCTGAAGGGCCCGGTTGCCGAAACCGCCGCCGAAGCCCTTGACCCCAGTAAAGCCGATTCCATTGAACTCACATCCATTCCCATCCAACATGATGACCCCGGCATCCGTCAAGATGCGGGAAATCTCCCGCTCCATTCCGGATTGGAAGTCGTGGTTACCGAAAACGGACAGGATGGGGATCTTTCCGGAGATCGTTTCCATCTCCGCGGCAAGAACCCTGGCCTCCTCGACAAGGCCGAAGTCCGTCAGGTCTCCGCACATCAGGAGCACGTCGGCGGCTTCAGCCACTTGCCGGAATAGCTGCTTCAGCGCTCCTCGCGATGTCTGCTTGCAATGCACGTCGCTCAACGCCGCCACGCGAAGTACTCCGCGTGAAGCCGGCCCGCTTACGTTCTCAGGGCATTGGTCCATTCGATATTCAGCCTCCAGGGTTATATGGCGGGTCCATGGATATGGTCCGTTGTACCTATTCTTGTTCCGAGGTATCCTGGTTCTCCCACTGGCCGTCGTTGCACCGCATGCACATGTCACCCAGGCACAACTGGGAACCGTGGAGGTAGCTTTCTTCCGCGAAGTCGCAGCTTTTTTTCTCGTACTTGTCCATGAAAATGCTCCCATACCCTCTTCCCGGCCCCTCCGGATCGCTTGCCGCCTTGTAGCCGCGTGTTATAAAACCGTACTCGCCGGGCAGTTATGTTTCTGAAATAAGCTTCAATGATCTGTATTCATTTAATCATGAACCCGCCTTCCCGCCACTCAGATCCTTGAAAGGATTTCGATTGTGTGATAGCTTCCGCTGTCTGCAAATATTTGAAGAAATTGTCGCGTGAACAGGGAGGACCCGCCATATCCAGGAGTGAAGACGAAACGGAAAAGGGCTCCGTGAGCGATACGGGCACGGAAGTCTCCATCATTATTCCCGTGAAGGATGAAGCTGAAAATATAGAGACCGTTGCCGGCGAGGTGGCGGATGTCATGGCTTCCCGGACCTGGTCCTGGGAATGCCTTTGGGTCGACGACGGTTCGAAGGATGAGACGCTTTCGCTCCTCGGCGCGGTTTCGGCGAAAGACCCTCACCACCGCTACATCTCCTTTCGTCGCAATGCGGGCCAGTCGGCCGCGTTCTGGGCGGGATTCCGGGAGGCGAGAGGGGCTGTTCTCGTGACGATGGATGGAGACGGGCAAAATGACCCGCGCGACATACCCGCCCTGGTGGAGATGGTCTGTTCCGGACGGACCGACATGGCCAACGGGTACCGCGCAAGACGCCGGGACAGCGTCGTGCGTAAAATATCCTCTCGCGTCGCCAACTCGTTCAGGAACTGGGTTACGGGGAAGACCGTGAGGGACGTGGGGTGTTCCACGAGGGCGCTGCGGCGCGAGTGTGTCGAATACCTCCCGCGCTTTGCGGGCATGCACCGCTTTCTGCCGACGCTGGTGGCGATGCAGGGATTCAGGATTTCTGAAACGCCGGTAAACCATCGTCCCCGAATGAAAGGGAAGAGCAAGTACTCCATAAATAACCGGCTCTGGGTGGGCCTTTTCGATATTTTCGGGGTTTTCTGGCTGCGGAAGCGGTCGTTTCACTTCGAGATCGCCGGAAGGTCGCCCGAGAGGTAGAGTTGCGTCCCCGCCGAACTCCCGGTGGCGGAGACGAAACCCTATCCTGTATCCTGTCGTGATTCCACGAGCCTCTTGCGTCAACGCTCCAGGGAGCGTGGAAACAACGGGAAGGGGAGAAGTCCCGAGGGACTCGTCGTTACCCTGCTACTGCTTCGGACTTGCCTCGGGTTTGGCGGCGTCGCCGTGAGCCCCATGCGCATGATCACGATCATGCCCCTGACCGTGGTCACGTCCCTGGCCCTGATGCATTTGCTTCATCATGGGACAACCCATGGCCATTCCACCCTGGCGTCCCTCTCCCGCATGCTGCTGCATCATTGGGCACATGCCGCATCCGTGCATGGCGGTCATTCGGCTGTGGATCTCTTTGCGTTGAGACACCAGTTCATTGATCACTTCCCCCATGGCGGTTACCTTCTGATCTCCCTTTGCGGTATTCATGGCGGCAAGCTTCTCTTCGAGTTTGGCGTCCATCGCTTTCAGGTCGGCTGCAAATTTTTCGTGAGCGGCCTTCATTTCCTTGCACTTTTGCATCATCCCTTCATGGCCTTCTTGTGCGGAACCATCCGGTTTTCCGGTCTGAGCGCCGGATGATCCGGAAGTACCGGCCGGAGGGGATTGGGTGGCGCCCGCCTTCGGAGCACCGGTTTGCGGGGTTCCCTGTTGCGCATGCGATTGGAAGGCCAACGCCAACAGGAATAGTACCAGAATGGGGAAAGCCACATAGAAAACCGTCTTTTTCATCGGAAAGTCTCCTTTTGTTGTTCTCGAATCAGAAACCAAACGCCGTCGCCGTAGGCCGTTTGTTCATTGCAAAGCGTTTTGCATTCATATCAGTATTTGATTATAGTGATTGTCAGGCCTCGAATGCAATACCTTGTTGCAGCTTTCCGAAGGATGAGCGCGCCGATTCGCGCTGCGGAGCCGGACTCCGCAGCGCCGGGTATCCCGTGGATGCGGGGGAAAGATGTCATCATGGCGCTTGTTGCCGGAGACCATCTTCACTACAATGAAATAGCGCACATGAGGCGGGAATTCCTCACGTGGGTCCATTCGCTCGGATTCGAGAGCGGTTCGCCCCGGTTTTTCGCGGGCTGATGGAGCCGGTCCGGCATGAGGGACACTGTATGGTTTTACGCTCCTGCGGTCAGGAGGACGACGCAGATCCGGTATCCGGGAACCTCAATGGAAGAGGCAGGTTGATATAGCTTAGATGCTCCTCGGATTATGGATCAAGGTCCATTTTTCCTTACCAGC